>JALYXJ010000128.1 GCA_030947165.1 Gemmatimonadota bacterium | reverse complement strand
ACCTTGGAGAGAGCGAGGTCGTCTTCAGCCAGCAGGAAGCGCATCGCGCCAATGGTGGGCGGGCGGGGGCGGGGGCCGCAAGCCGCCCGGGCTTGGTCCCTCGCGGGCGGTCGACGACCCTTGTGCGGGGGCGGTGCTCTGTTCCTTTTTGGGGCTGCGCCAGAAACCCTGCCCCCGCCCTCGCCGCCGTCACCAGCCCTCCCATAGAGACGCGAATGTCCCATCCCATCTCTCCATTCACGATCCGCCAAGCCGTGGCGATCCTCGCCAGCGCGACGCTCGCCGGCTGCGCTTCGCTTCCCCCCGCCTCGCAGGAGTCCACCATGCAGCAGGGCGCCTCGCCTGCTCCGTCCGCGACACTCACCGCCGAGGAGCGCGCGGCCGGCTGGCGTCCCCTGTTCGATGGCCGCACGCTCGCCGGCTGGCACGTCTATCACGGCACCGGTGCGGCGACGGGCTGGAGAGCGGCGGACGGCATGATCTCGCGCGTCGGTGGCAGCGGCGATCTCGTGACCGACGAGCAGTTCGGCAACTTCGACCTCGCCCTCGACTGGAAGATCCAGCCGGGCGGCAACAGCGGCATCATCTATCGCATCGCCGACCAGGGTGAAGCGACGTACATGACGGGCCCCGAATTCCAGGTGCTCGACGACGCGCGTCACCCCGACGGGAAGGATCCTCTCACCTCGGCCGGTGCGGCGTACGGATTGTATCCGGCACCGCGCGGCATCGTGAAGCCGGCGGGTGAGTGGAACGCCGCGCGCATCGTGGTGAACGGGAACCACGTGGAGCACTGGCTCAACGGCACCCGCACGGCACAGTATGACCTCGGCAGCTCCGAATGGTCGCAGAAAGTGGCGGCGAGCAAGTTCGCGGCGTGGCCGGGCTACGGGAAATCGGCGCGCGGGCGCATCGGGCTCCAGGATCACGGCGACTCGGTCTCCTACCGCAACATTCGCATCAAGGTGCTCCCATGACGGCCGTACGTACCCGCCTCTCCGCCATGATGTTCGTGCAGTATTTCATCTACGGCGCCTGGCTCGTCACCCTTGGCACCTTCCTCGGCAAGACGCTCGGTGCGACGGGGACGCAGATCGGGCTCGCGTACATGATGCCGGCGATCGCGGCGATGGTGTCGCCGTTCATCGTCGGGATGATCGCCGACCGCTTCTTCGCGACCGAGCGAGTGCTGGCGACGCTGCATCTCCTCGGCGCCGTGCTGCTCTATCTGGCGACGACCCAGACCACGTTCGTCGGGTTCGCCTGGTTGTTCCTGGCGTACACGCTGTGCTACATGCCCACGCTCGCGCTCACGAACTCCATCTCGTTCGACAACATGCAGGATCCAGGGCGCGAGTTTCCGCGCATCCGCGTGCTCGGCACGATCGGGTTCATCGCCGTGGGACTCATCATCGGCTGGCTCGGCGCCGACGCGACCGCGCTGCCGCTGCGGATCGGCGCCGCGGCGTCGGTGGCGATGGCGCTGTATTGCCTGACCCTCCCGCACACGCCCCCGCACAATGCGGGCAAGCCGCTCTCCGCGCGCGACGTGCTCGGCCTCGACGCGCTCGCTCTGCTCAAGGACCGGTCGTTCACCGTCTTCGTGCTCGGATCGTTCCTGCTCTGCATCCCGCTGCAGTTCTACTACGCGTTCACGAATCCATTCCTCAACGAGATCGGCGTGAGCGGCGCGGCCGGCAAGATGACCTTCGGGCAGATGTCCGAGATCGGCTTCATGCTCCTGATGCCGTGGTTCATCGTGCGGCTGGGCATCAAGAAGATGCTGCTCGTGGGCATGGCGGCGTGGACGACGCGCTACCTGCTGTTCGCCTACGGGAATGCCGGGCCGCGGATGTGGATGCTGTACCTGGGCATCCTGCTGCACGGCGTCTGCTACGACTTCTTCTTCGTCACCGGGCAGATCTACGTGGACAAGCAGGCCGACGTCCGCATCCGCGCCGCAGCCCAGGGCTTCATCGCGCTGGTGACGCTCGGCGCCGGTCAGGCGATCGGGTCGTGGCTGTCGGGCGTGGTGGTCGATGCCCACACGATCGGCGCAGGCGCCACGGTCACGCATGACTGGCGGGCGATCTGGGTCATCCCAGCGGCGGGCGCCTTCGCGGTGCTGCTGCTCTTCGCGGCGCTGTTCAAGCCGCGCGTGGCGGTGACGTCCGCACCGCGCGCCGGAGAGATCGCCGCCGCGTAGATGGGTCGATCAGCGTTGGGTGGGGGGCCGTCAGCGGGTGCTGGCGGTCCTTCTCTATGGGGTGACGTTAAGCGGTAGGGCCGCGCGCAAGATTGGCTTCGCGGCACAGCACGACAAACAGACTGCACGGAAACGACGGAAGAGGCAGGAAACTACGGATCGCCCTACGACGGGCTGGGTCTGGTGCGCTTAACTCAGCCCAGCAACTTCCAAGGCAGATGCTTGGGGTCGACGGGACGCAGCCCGGCGCCGGTGCCGTAACTCGGTGTGTTCGATCCGCCGTTTCCTGCCTTTTCCGTCGTTTCCCTGCATTCAGTTTGTCG
The DNA here is from genome assembly GCA_030947165.1 of Gemmatimonadota bacterium. The sequence goes on along the minus strand of JALYXJ010000128.1, from coordinate 5,925 downwards.
TTGCCGTGCATTCAGTTGTCATTTCCCTGCATTTAGTTGAAGTGAAATACGGTTGCCGCCGCACCGATCGAGCGCGAGCTTGTGGGCCATGCGATATCTCTGTCGTCGACTCGCCTGCGCGGCCATCGCTCTCCTGCTGATCGGCCCACTGCTCGGCGCACAACACCCATCGACCCATCGGAGCGTCTTCGATCGCCTGCTCGACGACCATTGGCAATGGACGTTGCGCGAGCGCCCCATCCTCGCCACCACGCTCGGCGATCACCGCTACGACCGCGAGCTTGGCGATCTGTCCCTGGCAGCGATGGACCGTCGCGCACGAGAGGCGGCGAAGTTCCTCGCGCGCGCCGACGCGATCGATACGGCGCAGCTCACGCCACCCGAGCGCGTCACGCGAGCGATCCTCAGGCGCACCCTCGCGGAAGCCGTCGAAGGCAACGGCTTCGGGCAGCGGACCGTGCTGTTCACCACCTACTATGGGTGGCATACCGGCTTCGCGGATGTCGCCTCCGACCATCCCTTCCGGGACCGTGCCGACTACGAGGCCTACGTCGCGCGCCTGGCCGCCTTTCCGCGGCAGAATCGCGGTGCTATTGCAACGACGCGTGCCGCGCTCGCCGGCGGCTTCGCACAGCCGTGTGCACCGCTCGTCGGCTACGAGCGCACGATGAGTGGCGTGATGGACAGCACGCCGGACCGGTCGCGCTTCATGGAACCGTTCGCGCGGCGGCCAGCGTACATCCCCGAGGCGGATTGGGCCGCGCTGCGCGCGCGGGCCATCGCCGCGGTCCGCGACTCGGTCTACCCGGCCTACGCGGCGCTGCTCGCGTTCTATCGAATCGACTACGCGCCGCGCTGCCGTGCCGTGGCCGGCATCTCCACCACGCCCAACGGGGCTGCGTATTACGCCTTCCGTCTGCGCAGCGAGACGACCACGGAGCTGACGCCCGACCAGGTGCACCAGCTCGGCCTGCGCGAAGTGGCGCGCATCGGTGCGGAGATGGATTCACTGGCGCGTGCTGCGGGCTATCCCGACCGCAAGGCGTACGTCGCCTTCCTGCGCGCCGATCCGAAGTATTATCCAAGGACGGCCGAAGAGCTGCTGGCCGCCGCATCGGTGCTCACCAAGCGCATTGACGGGGAGATGCCGAAGTACTTCGGGCATCTGCCGCGGCTTCCGTACACGGTGAAGGCGATCCCCGACGCGGTCGCGCCGGGCACCACGGCCGGGTACTACGGCGAGGGCTCGCTCGAAGGCGCGCGGCCGGGGATCTACTGGGTGAATACCAGCAAGCTCGATCAGCGCCCTTATTACGAGCTGACGTCCCTGACGCTGCACGAGTCGGTGCCGGGACATCACCAGCAGATCGCACTCGCGCAGGAGCTCGACCTTCCGGTGTTCCGCCGATACGGCGTCTCGTTTGCCGCCTTCACCGAGGGCTGGGCGCTCTACGCCGAGCGGCTTGGTATCGAGATGGGACTGTACGACACGCCGGAGAAGCAGATGGGCCGGCTGAGCTACGAGATGTGGCGCGCCTGCCGGCTCGTCGTCGACACCGGCATCCACATGAAGGGATGGACGCGCGAGCAGGCGATCGACTACATGCTCGGGCAGACGGCACTCTCACGTGGCAACATCGAAGCGGAGATCAACCGCTACATCACCTGGCCCGGCCAGGCGGCGGCGTACAAGGTCGGCGAGCTGCGCATCCGCGAGCTCCGCGCGCGGGCAGAGCGGCAGCTCGGCGCGCGCTTCGATCTGCGGAGCTTTCACGATGCCGTACTGGCGAACGGACCGGTGCCACTCGACGTGATGCAGACGTCCGTGGAGCGGTGGATAACGGCGCGGGAACGGGTGGCACAATAGCCGGTCCCATCGCCGGCGCGACAGCCCATTCTAGCTGATGTTGAATCTGTTGACGTAGATCCAGATCCCGAACAGTGCCTGCACCACACCCACAATCAGCAGCGTGACGTCACGGCGGCCTCTCCAGAAGCGCCAGCCGAGCAGCGCGAGGATCGTGCCCGTCACGACGAGAATGAGGAAGAAGCCGAAGATGTGATGCTGGTATGCGATGGCGCTGCCGCCGATCGCGTGAGCGGCGAGCAGATGCCCGAGCAGGCCGACGACAAGGAGGATGATGCCGAGCGCGGTCTTCATAGCGGTCTCCCGTAGGTGAGCCGACGCCAGATCCACTCGACGGGGCCGAAGCGGAAACGCGAGAGCCACCAGGCGCTGAGCGGGATCTGCACAGCGATGATCGCGGCGGCGATCGCCATCGCCTTCGCGGCGCCGGTGTGCCACCAGAGCCCGAGCCCGAATCCGTACGACAGCGTGACGCAGACGATGGAGTGCATGAGGTAGTTCGTCAGCGCCATCCGGCCAACCGGCGCGAAGACGCTGAACAGGCGCCGGCCGTCCACGACGAGCAGGCCGACCGTCGCGGCATAGCCGAGTGCGAGCATCGGCACACCGATGCCCTGCATCGCGACGCCGAGGAGGCCGCCGACCGACGGCGGAAGATAGGAAGAACGCTTGAACGCCCAGGCTGCGACGACGTTGGCGGGCAGGCCGACGCTCCACCCCAGCAGGCTCCAACGCACGAGTGTCGCGCGGTGGGCGGACGGGCTGAGTGCGATGCCGCTGCGCACGGTCCAGAGCCCGAGCACGAACATGCCGAGCACTCTGGGGAAGCGCATGGTGGCGAACAGGTCGGCCCACCGGCCGGCGAGAAAGACGAGATTGCCGACGAAGGCATCCTTGAAGCCGCCCCGTCCGATTGCTTCGAAGTACGGCAGGATGTTCGCCGGCATGCCCCCACCGCCACCGGACGAGGGTTGCGCCGCACCGACGCCGGAGAGTGTCCAGGCTGTCAGCGCGACGAGATACAGCGTCGTCGGCACGGCCAGGAGGATCACGCTCCACCGGACGAGCGCGCGGTCGGGCCTCCGCGCGAACCACGGCATCGTGAAGCCGAGCAGGGCGTACAGCATGAGGATGTCGCCGGCCCAGATGAAGAAGGCGTGAATGGCGCCGATCCCCAGCAGGATGCGCAGGCGCCGCCTGAATCGGGGCAGCGCGGCCTCACCGCCGCGCGCGAGCTGCACGCCGAAGCCGATGCCGAACAGCAGCGAGAACACCGAGTAGAACTTGCCGTCGACGAAGACTCGCTCCAGCCAGAGCGCGACGTGATCCGCGGTGGTGTTCGACAGCGCCGCCGCCTGCTCGGGCGACAGGAAGGTCATGCCGAAGAACACCAGCACGTTGGCGAGGAGGATGCCCCCGACCGCCAGGCCGCGGAGGACGTCGAGTGCCTGGATGCGCTCGCGCACGGGCGACGTCGAGTCGTCTGCCGTGGCTGACGCTGTTTCGAGTCCTGCCTGATCGAGTCGATTCATCAGCATAAGCGCCAAGGGTGGCAGAGCGGTGATCCTGGCTCGTCCTACGGAAAAACTTAGTTTTTAGTTTCGTTGCTCGCGAGCCGGCGTCGCAATCGAGTCAACGGCAACAGAATGCAGGGGAAAAACGGAAGAGACAGGAAACGGCGGATCGCCCTACGAGGGGCTGAGACTGGTGCGCCGAGGCAGCCCCGCAACGTCAAAGACAAATGCTTTGGGGTCTACGGGACACTGCCGGGCGCCGGTGCCCCCCCGGTGTGCCTGATCCGCCGTTTCCTGCCTTCTCCGTCGTTTCCCTGAATTCTGTTTGTCGTTGCTCCGAGACAGCCTGTAAACGGCGCGGTGACCGGCCGCGTCAGAGCTTGAGGAAATAGACCGGCGCGGCCGCGGCGAGGACCGCGGCGAGCTGCAGGACGAGCACCGCCGCCGCTGTCTTTGGCGCCTGCGGCAGCCATTTGATCGCGAAGTAGGCGATGACCGGGAGCTGGGCCGCCATCAGCAGCTGCCAGATGTGCGCGGCGGCGCCTTCGTCGGCCTCTCGGGTGACGCCGAATCTCGCGAGGTGGAGGAGCACGGTCCCGAGCGCGGCGAGCGACATCGCGACGGGAAGGTAGGCACTGGGCTCCTTGAGCAATTTTAGCATCGGGCCCTCCAGGCGTGAGACGCCTGAACGGTAGAGAACTTTGCGGTAAAAAGCAAATTCTCCCCCGTCAGCCGCCGACGGTCACCGGGGCCAGGCAAAGTTGTCGGGTCATGAAGATCTCCAGACGCAGTCCGGCGTCCGCGGACATCCTGATCGAGTGGAGATGCGATTCAAATAGTGCCGCGGAGACGTACAGTCGGGTCGGCAGCGCTTCGTTGCGGTCGAGCTCGATGCGAAACAGGCCGGCGCTGTCGGTCACCGTTCGCGGTCCCTCGCCAACCAAAACGCTCACGCCCCGCACCCCCTTCAGCGTCGCGGCATTCCGCACGATGCCGGTGATCGTGAACGCCGTGTCCGTCGCCGTTACCGCCGTGGGGCGTTGCACTGGCGGCCCGAGGGGACAGTCGGGCGCCGCGGGGGTCGAGCGCAAGGGCCGTAATGCCGCGCAGCCGACGAGAGCGAGTGCAGCGCCGACGAGCGCACGATGTCTCATACGACAGTCCATCGCGTCTCAGCGCGCGGGCGTCAGTACGGTGATCGGGGTGAGCGCGACCTTGCGGAACTCCACCTCCGAGCCTTCCGACTGTAGCGCAATCTGCCCGTGATCCGCGGTCGCGTCGGTGCCGTCGTTCACCAGGTCGCCATTGACCCACACCCTGATCGAGCGGCCGACCGCCTCGATCACCATCGTGTTCCACTCGCCCACCGGCTTCTCGGAGTTGTCCGTCAGATTGAGGATCCGCCGAGCCTTCCCCTCCGTCGTTCCCCACTGAGCGGGCGGCCCGCGCCGGCGCTCCATGTCGGGCACCCGGATGTCTTCCAGGATGCACCAGAAGTCGCCGGCATTCCCGTGCTCCATCTGCACCTCGATGGACCGCGGGAACATGCCGTAGAGCGCTCGCGGCGTCGACGCGTGCACCAGCACTCCAGAGTTGCCGGGTGTGGCGGGGAAGCGATACTCGACCGCGAGTCGATAGTCGCGGTACGAGGAGTCGGTGATGAGATGCCCACGAGGCTCGCCGAGACTCACGAGCACGCCGTTGCGCACGATGAATGGATTGCGGAGCCGGACGTTGGAGTCGGCCGCCGGCACGTCGACGTGCCAGCCGGTGAGGTCCGTCCCGTCGAAGAGCATCCCGGACCGCGGCGACGGTGCCCCGCGGAACGAGCTGCACGCGGCAGCCGCGAGCACGGCGACGATCAGCAATGGCTTCATGAGGCTCCCGGTAGAGTTCAACGTCGCGACCTTCCAGTCCACGCTCGCCATCCCCCTCGCACGAGCAGCATGACGCCGAATGTGAGAGGCGCCACGAACACGAGACCAACCACGCGACCGAGCGGCAGGTAGCTCCGCCCCCACACGCACGCTTCACTCGACTCGAACCCTGCTCGGCACTTCCACATCACCTCGAGTGACGGCTCTGCGACCCCGACCGCGAGTGCGACGATCATGAGCGCGAGGAGCGAAAGGGACGGTCGACTCATCGGCGGGAGGATCGCGTCGTCAGGGCCGCTGCGTAGTCAACGGGGGTTGGTCATCATACGCCGCATAGAGGAGTTGGTCCAGAATGGTGCCGTCCTTCACGGCGCTTCGGCGCATCACCCCTTCGCGCACGTAGCCGGCCTTCTCCAGGACGCGAGCCGACCGCGTCGTCGTCGCGAACGGGACGGCAAAGACTCGCACGAGCCCGAGCTGCCTGAACGCGTAGTGGGTGGTCGCTCGCAACGCCTCGACGGCGATCCCGCGTCCCCAGAATGCGCGGCCGATCCAGTACCCGACCTCGGCGGACCGTCTCGCGATGTCGTCGCCGAGCATCAGGCTGATATTGCCGATCGCTTCCCCACCGACGACGATCCCGAAGCTCGTCTGAATGGGCTTCGTC
>JALYXJ010000102.1 GCA_030947165.1 Gemmatimonadota bacterium | reverse complement strand
TCCACGAGCCGGCCGTCATCTGGCCGTACATCATCAGCCCCTTCCGCTCGAGCTCGCGAAAGACGTCCCATGTCGCCCAGCGGCCGACGAGATTCGAGTTGGCGATCAGCACGCGCGGCGCCGACGCATGCGTGCGAAAGACAGCGACCGGCTTGCCGCTCTGCACGAGCAGCGTCTCGTCATCGCCGAGCGCGCGCAGCGACGCGACGATCGCGTCGAACGCCTCCCAGCTCCGGGCGGCGCGCCCGGTGCCGCCGTACACCACCAGCTCGTCGGGCCGCTCCGCGACGTCCGGATCGAGGTTGTTCATCAGCATGCGCAGGGCGGCCTCCTGCTGCCAACCCTTGCACGAGATCTCTCGGCCGCGCGGCGCACGCACGGGCCGCGCGCCGACCGTGAGTGAGGCGGTGGCCGTCATGCGGACCCCGCGACGCCCATCGTGAAGTGACCGCGCTCGATGGCTGTGGCGAGCGTCGCGATGTCGGCCGACAAAACCCGGTCGCGCTCCAGTGGTCTGACGAGCTCGCGCACGAGCCGGTGCCCGCGAGCGGCGCCTCGCCCGGCGCGCAGCGGCTTGCGGAAGTCGAGACCCTGTGCGGCGCACATCAGCTCGATCGCCAGCGCCGAGCGCACGTTCTGCACGATGCGGCGCAGCTTCCACGCTGCCCCCATCGCCATTGGCACCACGTCCTCCTTGTTGCCGTCGGTCGGGATCGTGTCCACGCTCGCGGGATGCGACAGCACCTTGCACTCGCTCGCGAGCGACGCTGCGGTGACCTGGGCCATCATGAAGCCGGAGTTCACGCCCGCGTCGGGGCTGAGAAAGGGGGGCAATCCGTGATTGAGGTCGGGATTGACGAGTCGGTCGGTCCGCCGCTCCGACATCGTGGCCAGGTTGGTGAGCGCGATGGCAAGGAAGTCCAGCGCCATCGCAACCGCCTGCCCGTGAAAGTTGCCGCCGCTCAACAGCTCACCGCTGTCGGCGAACACGAGCGGATTGTCCGTCGCGGCATTCAACTCACGCCCGATCACGCCGGCGCAGAAGTCGATCGCGTCCAGCACCGGCCCGTGGACCTGCGGCATGCACCGGAGCGCATACGAATCCTGCACGCGCGGATCACCTTCCCGGTGCGCCTCGCGAATCTCGCTCTCACTCAGCAGCTGCCGCAGCAGCGCCGCGCTCGCGGCCTGGCCGAGCTGTCCGCGCGCGTCCTGGATCCGCGCGTCGAAGGCGACCGGCGTGCCCATCAGCGCCTCGAGCGACATCGCGCCGGCGAGATGCGCAATCTGCCAGAGCCGATGCGCATCCACGACCGCCAGCGCGGCGATGGCCGTATGCGCCTGGGTGCCGTTGATGAGCGTGATCCCTTCCTTGGGTCCGAGCCGCACCGGCGACAGCCCCTCGCGTGCGAGCATCGCTGTCGCGTCGCCGCTCTCTCGTCCGAGAAAGAGCTCCCCCTCGCCGATGAGCGAGAGCGCCAGGTGCGCCAGCGGCGCGAGGTCGCCACTCGCGCCGACGCTCCCCTGCTCCGGGATCGGCGGATAGAGTCCGGCGTTGAGCATCCCGGCGAGCAGCTCGACGAGCAGGGGCCGCGCGCCGGAGAAGCCCTTGGCGATCACGTTGGCCCGCAGCAGCATCATTGCGCGGGCTTCGCGTTCGTCGAGGAGAGGACCCACCCCCGCCGCGTGGCTCCGGACGAGGTTCACCTGCAGCTCCTCGATTCGCTCGGGGGCGATGGCCACGTCCGAGAGCTTGCCGAAGCCGGTCGTCACCCCGTACGCCACCGCGTTGCGCCGGACGATCGCACTAACGACCTCGTGCGCCCGGTCCATCCGGAGGCGGGCGGCTGGAGCAAGCTCCACCGGCGCGCGATCCACCGCCACGGCCACGACGTCATCGAGCGTGAGTGACGTGCCGTCGAGCTGTACCCGGGCGCTGGTAGTCATCGGCGCAATGTCAGCCGCGCGACGTGACAATTCAAGGGCGCCTGGTCGCGGCGTTGTCGTCCTGAGCGAATGCGAAGGACCTGCACCTGGAGACGTGCAGGTCCTTCGGTCGCTGCGCTCCCTCAGGACGACAAATCGCGGAGCTAGAAACCCTGATTCTTGTACGTGCTCTTGTGGTAGTCGAACTTGAGCTCCGGCTCCGCCTTCAGCGACACGAGGAAATTGAACGCGAAGCTTCCCGTGGGCGACTGCGTGAACGCGAAGATGGCGCGCCAATCGTGGAGGTCGCGCTGGAGCGACACGATCTGACTGGCGAACTGCTTCTGCTCGAAGTCGTACGATGTATTCCAGCTGGCAGCCCAGTGTTCGGTGATGTTGAAGTTCAGGTTGCTGCCGAGGGACGTGACGTTCGGCACCCGATACACCGGCGCCCCCACCAGTCCGGATGTCACGGGGACTTCGGTGGTGGGGGTGGCCCGCTCCCGCGCGACGCACTGCTCGTACAGAAGTTTGTAGACGGGTTGGTTGAACTGCTGGCAGCGCGACGCGGGGTCGAAGTCTACGACGTTCGTCCCGGTGACCGGTCGCTGCCGCGACGCGGAGAAGGTGAACGATGCGTTCCACCCCTTGGTCACCGTCGGCAGGAAGCCGGCGTTCCGCGACGAGCGTCCGGCCACCGGCTGCGACGCCACCTGCCGCGCGTACCGGTCGTCCGCGGGTGGATTCAACTGATCCGTGCTCGGCGCGGTGCTCGGCACGGCCTTGCCGAACAGGCGCTGCAGCACGGCGAACGGATTCGCCGTGTTGCTGAACGAGAAGCTGCTGCTGATGCTGGTGAGAAACGGCTTGAACTTGGCGGTGTCGCTGAGCGCGGAGCCCTCGAACAGCGAATAGTTCACCCCGAGATCCATGCCCGGCAGGAGATCCGAGCGCACCGAGTAGTTGAACGACTCGGTCGTGAAGCCCCGAATGGCACTGTGCGTCGCCCGGGCGCGCTCGAAATCGTAGTTGAGCGGAGAGAAGTTGAGGGAGAGCAGCTTCAGCTTGTCCCCCGCCTCGGGGTTCGAGTCATTGAGCGATTTCGTCTTCGCCTCGACGTTCGTCGAGAGCTGGAAGCTCAGCGAATTCTGGCGAAGGTTGCCGAGGTATCCCGTTCCCGCACCGTTGGCACTGAACGTCGATTGTCCCTGCGCCGCGAGGAACTCGTTGCTCACCCGGCTGGCGGGGGCATACAGATACGTCAACGTCGGCGTGAACGAGTGCCTGATGCGCGTGAATGGGCCGAAGCCGCTGAACAGACCGAACAGCGTGGGCGACGCGGACAGCCCGAAGGTGAGCCGCTTCGACTGGTGCACCCACTTGCCGCCGGTGCGGTGGTTGCGGACCCAGTACGGCGCGCCGCCGTCCACATTGCCGAGCGATACCTGTGGGGTCAGGTTGAAGTTGTTGCGCGCCAGCGGCGGTAGCGTGAACAACGGCGTCCAGTCGACCGAGGTGCCGTAGGTGGTCGTGTAGATGCGATCGGTCACGTTCCCAAGGGAGTCGGTCTCGATCGCCCGCTCGGGAAAGTCGTAGCGGAACGACGTGATCGCGAAGCTGTTCCCGAGGTTGTACCCGAGGATCTGCAGCGGCGTGTCGAAGCGCAGGTTGCTGTCGTACGCGTTGCGCTTGAGGGTGTCGGTGAAGATGGTGTCCTTCCCCGCCTCGGTCGTCCCCACTCGATTGAGCAGTCCGAGCGCCGACGGCTGATCGATGTTCAACCGCTGCGTCGACGAGTAGCTGACGTTCGGCGTCCAGACCAGCCACTCGCCGAGGCTGATCGGCGCGGTGGTGAGGCTCACCGTCGGGAAGCCCCGATCGACCTGGCTGCGGCCCGGTGACTGCGACTGGGTTCCGCCGACGGTGAAATCGGCCGGCCCGAGCTTCTGGTGATAGGTCGCGGACGAGCGGATCGTGGACAGGACCGCGAACGGATTGACCGTCGTCTGCCGCTGCAGCGTCGTGTTGCTCGCGTAGTTGATGTCCGTCCGCAGCGAGCTGTTGCGCGTGAAGTCCTGCGAGTGCCCCCAGCTGATGGCGGTATTGCGCGTGTTGCCCTGCGAGGTCTGCGATGCCGCGAGGTTGCCCGTGACGTACCGCTCGAGCCAGCGATAGCGAAATTCGCCGTTGTAGCGGGTATAGCCGGGATCGTTCACGTTGGCCTCGCCCGCCGAGCTGCGCCAGTCGAGCGACGTCTGCGCGTCGAGGAAGTCGCTGATCGCCCAGTAATAGCCCAGCCCTTCGACCTGCCGCCGATAGGAGGGGCTGTTCCGCACGATGTCGCTGATGCCGAAGTTCGGGGACAGGATGCCGCTGTGCCGCCCCCCGCGAATGTCCTGGAACAGGAACGGCAGCCACATCACCGGTACGTCCGAGATGTAGAGGATGGCCGGCCGCGCGACGACGAACGATCCGGTGCGCTTGATCTCCTTCGCCTTGAAGTAGTAGTCGGGGATCGAGTCGTCGCAGGCGGTGATCGTGCCGTCGCGCAGGTAGTACGTGGCGTCGTTGGCGCTCCTGACCGAATCGCGAGGCACCCGGTTCGTGAGGACGACGACCTTCTTGCCGGTGATCTGGAGGAC
>JALYXJ010000077.1 GCA_030947165.1 Gemmatimonadota bacterium | reverse complement strand
CGCGTTCTCGTCCCGGTCGCGGCGCGAGCAGGCGACGATGGAGAGCGCAGCGACGACGGAGAGCACAGCAGAAGCGCGCATTGGCCGAGGAGTGAGGGTTCGGGCTCTATCTTCTGGCCGCACCCGGTCGCCCGCAAGGCTGCGAGCCGGGGAGCTGCGCCAGTTCCAGCGCATTGCCCGTCGCCGCGCCGAGGGTCGTATTGTCGAACACGCACCAGCAGGGAGCGCCGGCGGCGCTGCTCGCACGAAGGCGTTCGGCCACTCCCTGTAGGAACGGTTGGGAGTAGTTCGAGCGGTACATCACCGGCGAGCCATGCAGGCGAAAGTACGCCAGCGCCGGATCGCCCCCCGGCAGCGCGGCCCTCGCGTGGCAGGCGGGATCGGCGCCAGCGCGCGAGACGCGCCACGTTGCGAGCAGCGCATCCGCATCCCCCGTGAACCAGCTCTGGTGCCGCGGCTCGCACACCACATCGCCGGTAAACAGGGTGCGCAGCGTCGCCAGGAACTCCGCCGTGACGGCCGCTTCGTAGCTCAGCGATGGAGGGAGCTGCACCAGCAACGGACCAAGGCGATCCCCAAGGCCCGCAACCTCCTCGAGAAACACCTCCAGCAGCACGTCGGTGGCGATGAGCCGCTGGTCATGCGTGATCGCGCGAGGCACCTTGACCGCGAATCGGAAGTCGGCGGGCACGGTCGCTCCCCACCGCGCGTACGTGGAAAACCGGTGCTGGCGGTAGAACGACGAGTTGATCTCGGCGCAGTTGAAGCGCGCTGCGTATCGCTCGAGGTTGGTCGGCGCGGGGGGAAACTGGTCGCGCCACATGTGCGGCAGTGCCCAGCCCGCTGTGCCGATGCGGATGGCAGCGGGGAGCGCTGCGGCCTCCCGGTCACTCCCGGCCCTCTCCGCGACCGCCTCTGGTCCCGACGTTTGGCCTCCTCGGCGCGGATGTCGGCGACGTTGCCATCGAACCGCGCGCGCTGTTCGTCGCTGGTAAGCACGGCGCGCGCCAGGACCAGCGTTGCGCGACGTGTGCGGGCAGGCGAGGCAGCCGCGGAGCGGTGGCGCGACGTGGGACGCTGAATGTCGCAGTTGGCGAGAGACATGGGCGAGGTCGGATGCGTGTTGGCCGGCAGCGAGTCGAGGTGGCACGGATGAGGAGAAAGGCACGTGCCGGTGTCTCTCATACCAGCGGAGCACCACGGACCGTTGGGCTCCGATGCGGAACGACAAAGGGGCGCGCCGCCTGGCACGCCCCTTCGTGTCACGTGACGGTTCACGGTTCACCTTTCACGGTTCACCGCTCACCATTCACCGTCCAGAGCCGTTCACTCCACCGTCACCGACTTCGCGAGGTTGCGGGGCTGATCCACATTCAGGCCGCGCTTCGCCGCGATGTAATACGCGAGCAATTGCAGCGGAATCGCCGCGAGGATCGGGTTGAGCATGTCGATCGTCTGCGGGATGCGGAACTCGTAGTCGATCTTGCCCTCGAGCGAAGGCTCGTCGCGGCTCGTGATCGCAATCACCCGCCCGCCGCGCGCCTTCACCTCCTGCACGTTGGACACGACCTTCTCGAACACCGAGTCGTGCGGCGCAATGAACACCACGGGCATGTTGGCGTCGATCAGCGCGATCGGACCGTGCTTCATCTCCGCCGCGGGATAGCCCTCGGCGTGGATGTAGCTGATCTCCTTCAGCTTGAGCGCCCCCTCGAGGGCGGCCGGGAAGTTGTACCCGCGGCCGAGGTACAGGAAGTTCGTTGCATCGGTAAAGGCCTCGGCGATCTTCTCCACTTCTTTCGCCCGCTCGAGGATGCTCTCGATCTGCGCCGGCAGCGCCTCCATCGCCTGCGCGATCTCACGGCCCTGCACCACCGACATCGTGCGAATGCGCGCGAGCTTGAGCGTCAGCAGCGCGAGCGCGATCACCTGGCTCGTGAACGCCTTCGTGGAGGCGACGCCGATCTCGGGACCGGCGTGGAGGTAGATGCCGCCGTCGTCTTCGCGCGCGATCGTCGATCCCACCTGGTTCACGAGCCCGAGCGTCTTGGCCCCACGACGCTTCGCCTCCCGCATTGCCGCGAGCGTGTCGGCTGTCTCACCCGACTGCGAGATCACGATGCACAGCGTCTTGTCCGTCACGATCGGGTTCCGGTACCGGAACTCCGACGCGTACTCCACCTCGCAGCGGATGCGCGCGTGCTCCTCGATCATCAGCTTTCCGATCAGCGCGCTGTGCCAGCTCGTGCCGCAGGCCGTCAGGATGATGTGATCGAGGTTCTTCAGCTCGTCCATCGTGAGATTCAGACCGCCCAGCTTGGAGAAGCCGTCCTCGGTCACGAGACGGCCACGCATCGTGTTCTCGATCGTCTGCGGCTGCTCCATGATCTCCTTCAGCATGAAGTGATCGAAGCCGCCCTTCTCGATCTGGTCGAGATCCCACTCGATGCGGTTGACCCGCTTCTTCACCGCCTTCTGGTTGAGGTCGGAGACCTGGTAGCCGTCGCGCGTCAACACGGCCATCTCGCCGTCGTCGAGGTAGACCACCTGGCGCGTGTGGGCGAGGATCGCCGCCACGTCGCTCGCCACGTAGTTCTCACCTTCACCGATGCCGATCAGCAGCGGACTGCCCTTCCGCGCCGCCACGATCTTGTTCGGATCGTTCGACGAGATGACTGCGATGCCGTAGGTGCCCTCCACGAGCGCCAGCGCGTCCACAACGGCCTCCTCGAGATTGCCGTCGAACGCGGCCTCGATCAGATGCGCCAGCACCTCGGTGTCGGTGTCCGACACGAACGTGTGCCCCGTCTTCTTGAGCATCGCGCGGAGCGGGCCGTAATTCTCGATGATGCCGTTGTGCACCACCGACACCGTCCCCGTGCAATCATGGTGCGGATGCGCGTTGCATTCGTTCGGCGGACCGTGCGTCGCCCAACGGGTGTGCGCGATCCCCACGTTCCCATGAATGGGCTCCTTGCCGATCGCGGCCTCGAGCATGGCGATCTTGCCCTTCGCCTTTCGCGTTTCCACGCCGGTGCCGTTCATCAAAGACACCCCCGCGGAATCGTAGCCGCGATATTCCAGGCGCTTCAAGCCGTCCACGAGCAGCGAGGCCGCCTGCTTCTGGCCGATGTAACCGACAATTCCGCACATGATTCTCGTTCCTCTTGAGAGAGATCTTCCCTTCGATCCCGATTCGTCGCCGTCCTTCGCCCGCCTAGCCGCCCCTTGCCAACGCGTCCAGTGGCTCGCGCGACCGACGCACCAGCTCGCGGGCCCCAGCCTCGTCCGGCGCCTCGGCGATCACGCGAACGATCGGCTCCGTCCCCGAGGGTCGGACGTGCACCCATCGGTCGTTCCAGGCCAGCCTGAGCCCGTCCTGGGTGTCCGCCGAGGCATCAGGGAAGGCTGTGCGCAGGGCTCCGTACACCGCGTCGAGGCTCGCGTTCGGTCGGGGCAGCTTGTCCTTCACGATCACATAGCGCGGCAGAGATGCGACAATCGTGCTCAGCGGACGGCCCTCTTCGAGCAGGAGTTGGAGGAGAAGAGCCGCCCCGATCGGGGCATCCCGTCCCAGATGGACCTCAGGCAGGATCACGCCGCCATTGCCCTCGCCGCCGATCGGCGCCTTCAGCTCCCGCATGCGCACCGCTACGTTGACCTCGCCCACCGGCGCCCGCACCGCTTCGACCCCCGCAGCGCGAGCGGCATCCTCCACCACCAGGCTCGTGGAAAGGTTCGTCACGAGCGGGCCGCGCCGATGGCGCAGGACCAGCCGAGCAGCGAGCGCGAGAGTGTAGTCCTCGCCGATCGCCCGTCCCCCGTCGGCCACCAGCGCCAGGCGATCGACGTCCGGATCGACCGCCAGGCCGATGTCCGCGCCGCTCTCCTGCACCAGCCGCTCCAGCTCCTTGAGGTTCTCAGGCACCGGCTCCGGCTCGCGTGGAAAGCGGCCGTCGGGCTCCATGTTGATCGCCACCACCTCACAGCCGAGCCGCTCCAGCAGCATGGGCATGATGGTCGCCCCCGCGCCTCGCACGCAGTCGAGCGCAACCTTGAACTTGCGCGCCCGAATCCTTGGCACGTCCAGATACGGGATGGTGAGCACCGATTCCACATGACGACGAGCCACGTCGCCGTCCACGGCGATGGATCCGATCCGGTCCCAGCTGGCGTGCGGAGTGCCCTGCTCGACCAGCGCCCGCATCGCCGCGCCTTCGCTCGCCTCGAGAAACAGGCCGCTGGACCCGATGCACTTGAGGGCGTTCCACTCGATCGGGTTGTGGCTGGCCGAGAGCATCAGGCCGCCCGCGGCGTGGTGGTGTTCCACGGCCAGTTGGCAGCCGGGCGTGGTCGTGAGCCCGATGTCCACCACGTCACAGCCGACCAGCTGGAGCGTGCCCACCACGATCCGATGGAACATCGGGCCGGACACCCGGCTGTCGCGCCCGACGACAATTTTCCGGGATCCTCCCTGAGCGATCGACCAGGCCCCGAACGCCGCCGCATATCGTGCCACGACCTCCGGCGTGAGGGCGTCGCCCACTCGGCCCCGAATGCCCGAAACACTGACCATCAAACCGGTTGCACCGCCCGCCATGACCCCTCCGTCCGTGAGAAGCCGAAAGGTATCCGGGTCATCAGGTCGGGCAAAGCGACGCCCGCCCGTCTCTGATTGCGCCGGCCGCGTAACTTCGGGCCGCGTCCGCCAGTCATTACCCGTCTGCAGCGCGACCCTGTCCCGACCCGCCCTCTTCCCC
>JALYXJ010000067.1 GCA_030947165.1 Gemmatimonadota bacterium | reverse complement strand
CCGTCCCTCCAGACCATCCGCTTTCGCCGTCGCCGCGCTGACGCTCGCGCTCTCGTGCGCGCAGGCGCCGGCGCGCAGCGCCACTCCGAGCTACGACCTCGTCATCACCGGGGGGCGACTCGTGGACGGGACCGGAAACCCGTGGATGTACGGCGACGTGGCTGTGGCGGGAGACAGGATCGTTCGCGTCGCGCCGGCGGGCGCACTGGCGGACGCGCCGGCCCAGCGCCGCATCGACGCACGTGGGCTCGTCGTCGCACCCGGCTTCATCGACATCCAGGCCCAGTCGTACGACGCGCATCTCACCGGTGACGGCCGTGTGATCAGCAAGATCTCGCAGGGAGTCACCACCGAGATCCTCGGCGAAGGCGGCACACCCGCGCCGGCCAATGCCGCGATGATCGCAGCGATGCCGGCCGGCGATTCGGCCGTCGCGCGGCTGATGCGCGGCTTCATGGGCGCGCGGGGGTTCGGCGCCTGGCTCGACGCGATGGAGCGCCACGGCAGCAGCGTCAACGTCGGCTCATTCCTCGGCGCCGAAGTGCCGCGCATCTTCGCCAAAGGCTATGCCGAGGGGCGCGCGACGCCGGCCGAGCTGGATACGATGCGCCGAGTGGTCCGCGACGCCATGCGCGATGGGGCGTTCGGCGTTGGTAGTGCACTGATCTATCCGCCCGGCAGCTACGCGGCCACCGACGAGCTGGTAGCGGAAGCGCAGGCGATGGCGCCGTATCACGGACTGTACATCACGCACATTCGTTCGGAGGACGACCAGCTCTTCGAGGCGATGGACGAAGCGCTCGCCATCGGCCGCCGCGGTGGCGTTCCGGTCGAGATCTTCCACCTCAAGGCGGCCGGCACGCGCAATTGGCGCAATGCGACGGCGATGGTGGCCAAGATCGACTCGGCTCGCGCCGCGGGACAGGATGTGGGCGCCACGATGTATCCCTATCCCGCCTCGGCCAACTCGCTCGGCGCCTGTATTCCGCCGTGGGCCAGCGCCGACGGCAAGCTGCTGGCGAACCTGCGGGATGCCACCGTCCATGCACGCATCGTGAGGGAGATGGCGGACACGGCGCGCGGTGCTCGGCCGCTCTGCCAGCTTGACGGACCGGACGTGATCATGGTCGTCGGCCTCACCAGGCCTGAGCTCGCGAAGTACGAGGGATGGCGGCTCGACAAGATCGCTGCGGATCGTGGCCGCCCCTGGGCCGAGACGCTCGCCGATCTTGTGCTCGCCGAGGAAGGACGCGTCGGCAAGATCACCTTCAGCATGAACGACGCAAACGTCGCCATGCAATTGCGGCGGCCATGGGTCGTCATCGGCAGCGACGCCGAGGCCCACGATCCGGCGGTCGCCCGCGGCTTGGCGCATCCGCGCGCGTATGGGACATTCTCGCGCATCCTCGGCAAGTATGTGCGGCAGGACAGCGTGCTCACGCTCGAGGACGCAATCCGCCGAATGACGTCGGCGGTCGCGATCCGCCTCGGCATCACCGATCGCGGGCTCGTGAAAGCCGGCATGTTCGCCGACCTCGTGGTCTTCGACCCGGCGACGATCATCGATCGCGCCACGTACGAGCGCCCGCACCAGCTGTCGGTCGGCGTGCGCAACGTCTTCGTCAATGGCGTGGACGTGTGGCGCGAGGGTGCGCCGACCAACGCGCTGCCGGGCCGCGCTTTGCGGGGAGCAGGCTGGATCCACTAAAGGACCATCCGCCCGAGTGAATTGGTGGCACTGACCCTGCCTATGTAGTGAGCATGATGCATCTCACTCGGGCAGCACAACTACGGATCGCAACGGGTCGCGCTCGCCTTCACGCGCGCATCATCGCCGGTATCACAGCCGCGCTCGTCATCGGTGCGCCCATCGCAGGCGCCCAGCGGCGCAATAAGGAGCCGGAGGATCTGCACGGCTCCAAGGCGAGCGTGGAGCGGATGTACGACTTCGCGGTGCGTCACCGCTATCCATTCTACCTCACCCCGACGAACCTCGACAGCGCCATCGCGCATGGGAAGCTGGTCGCGCTCACGGGTGACTCGACGTACGAGCTGACGCGTGGCGTGGGCTTCTCGTACGCGACGCGTGAAGCGAAGCGGTTCGTCACGTTGTTTGCGCCGCAGTATCTCGCGGCCTGCGGCGCACCGCTGACCGTCACCAGCGCCGCTCGGCCGATGAGTCGGCAGCCTCACAACGCCAATCCGCACTCGGTACACCCCACCGGCATCGCGGTCGACATCCGTCGACCCCCACCGGGACCGTGCCTCACGTGGGTGCGTGGCGCGCTCGCCGAGCTGGAGACGAAGGGCCTTGTCGAGGCAACCGAGGAGCACCATCCCATTCACCTGCACATCGCCGTGCTTCAGGCGCCCGGGGCCCGGTTCGCGCTTCCCGATCTCACGCACGGTGTCGTCGTCGCGCGGGTCGCGTCGCCTCAGACCGTGGCCGCGACGTCGAACGGTGACGTGAAGGTCACGTCGCTGGCGGCCGCTCCGCGCGACAGTGGGGCGCGGCCGCGCACGTACCAGGTCCGCCAGGGCGACACGCTGTGGGACGTGGCGCAGAAGACGGGGGTGAGCGTGAAGGCCCTCGCGGATGCCAACCACCGCAGCACGTCGACCGCGCTGCAGCCTGGCACGGTACTCAAGCTTCCCGAGCCGGAAGGTCGGTGAACTACGCGTTCACGGATCCTGTCGATCACTGCGCGCATTCTCGCAGCAATCGCTTGGGTTGCGGCGCGTTCGGGAAGAGTCGGCGCGCGGCGTCGGCGTGCGAGCGCACGCGTGCGCAGCTCCCACGGCGGGCATATCCATCGGCCAATCGGACGTGAATGCGATAGCTGCCGGGATCGAGCGCCGAAGCCCGCTCGAGCTGGCTGGGTCGGGACGTCGTGCTGAAGATGGCCATCGCGCTCAGTTGCGCGCCGCTCCGCGCGAGGCCCAGCCCGCCGAGGGCGGCGACGATCAACAATGCCATGGCCCGCGATGGAAATGGAAGCTCGACCACCTTCCGCTCTCGCGATGGTGGTGACAGTGCACCGAGCAGTGCCCACGCGATGAGCGCCGGCACGGGTAGGAGCAGCACCGCGTCGAAGGTTCCCACGATCACGAGCACCGTGAGCGTACCTAGCAGGGTGCACGCGGTCAGCCGCTCCTCCGGCGTGCGGCCGTCGCGTACCGCGCGCAGCCCATCGGCGAGGAGTGCCATCATCGCGAGCCCGAGCAGAACGAACGCCGCCAGTCCTCGCTCCGAGACGAATGTCATCCAATCGCTGCTCGGCCACGGATTCGACGTCATGCCATCGTCGGTGAGCGACGGATCGTCCGCCGCCGCGAACCGCGGATACACAACGGCCCAATTGCCCGGGCCCACGCCAAAGACGGGATGATGCAGCGACATCCGCAGTGTGTTGCCGTACTGGACGAGTCGGCCGGCACCACTCCCTTCCTTGTAGTTCACCACACTGCGCGCGGTGTCCATGTAGGGCGAGTCGCTGCGCCAGTCGAGGGTGTTGGGCACGACGAGCGCGAGTGCGCCACCCAGCACGGCGGCGAGCGGCAGGGCGAACAACCGACCGAGCCGTAGGGAGCCGCGCCCGCGTCCCAGCGCCACGACCGCAAATACCAGCATCACCGCGGTGCCGACGATGAGCGCGAGCCACGCTGCCCGGCTACGCGAGAGGATCAGCGCCGCGGAGATGATCGCG
Organism: Gemmatimonadota bacterium; assembly: GCA_030947165.1. The sequence continues at coordinate 9,176 of JALYXJ010000067.1, read as the reverse complement.
AGCCCACCCGCCCACCAGCCGAACACCTTTCGCGTTGGTGCCGTGGTGGCCACGAGCACGAGCGCGGGCATGGCAATCACGCAGAGGTGCGCAATGAAGTTGCGATTGCCGAAGGTGCCCCCCGGAGCACGGTTCAGGCTCACGTACTCCGTGCGAACGCCATACGCCTGAAGCAGCGATGAGATCGCCCCGATCACGGCTGCCAGAGCGAGCGCGGCGAGCAGCGGACGCTGGAGGCCTGCTCGGGACACCGTTCGGGCGCTCCAGAAGCTCGCTGCACCGGACAGGGAAACAGCTACCGCTCGACCCGCCAGCCACCAGTTCGTCGCGAACAGCGCCGACAGGATGCCGAGCGCCAGGAACAATCCGATGAGCTGATCCACGCGGGCGAGTCCCAGCCGCCGGGAACGCGAGAGACAGAGGAGGGTGGCGAGGAGGGCTGTCGCGTGCAGCACCAATTCCTTTGGAATGAAGAACCGGTCGAGATCAAACGCCTTGTAGGGTGCCGCAGCCAGCACTACCGCCACCGAGCCGAGCTGGAGTACGCGCAACGCGGCACGGATCGCGAGCGGTGCGCGTGGCGTCACGGGTTGCATGCGGAGAGATTCACGGCGGGGAATGTAGAGGACGACGAACGGTTCGGCAGCGCGACGCGAAGGATCGTTACCGCCCGCCGCCCTTGTGCTTTCGGCGTTTGTTCGGTAGTCATCAGAGCAGACGAATGAGAGGCAGGCGGCTCGTGAGGCAGATCGGAATGTTCGCGGAGGTCCCAGCCATGAGGCAGCCGCTCCCCGTGCTCGGAGAGCAGAAGGACATCCGTTATTTCGGTACGACTCCGAGATCCTTGCTCAATGGACCGGGCACCACCGGGATGGGCTGGTGGTCCATCAACCCCTACGTGGGGTGCGCGTTCGGGTGCGCGTACTGCTACGCCAGATACGCGCATCGGTACATCGGCGAGCGGTTGGCGGCGCACCCGTTCGACGTGGACGGCGAACCTCACTCGGAAACCGAAGAGCTTCCGCCCTGGCTCGCCTTCGAGCGGCGCATCTTCGTGAAGCGCGGCGCCGGCGCCCTCGTGCGGCGCGCTCTCCTGAAGCCGTCGATCCTCGCCGGCATCCAGCGTCACGGCGTGGTGATCGGAACCGCAACCGATCCCTACCAACCCGCCGAGCGTCGATTCCAGCTCACGCGCGGCGTACTCGAAGCGCTTGCCGAGCACTCGGGCCTCACCGTCACGATCATCACCAAGAGCCCACTCGTCACGCGCGACCTCGATCTCCTCGCGCGGATCGCCGAGCGGTCGCGGATCTCGGTGCACGTGTCGCTGATCACGGTGGATCGCGAGCTGGCGCGCCGGCTGGAGCCGCGCGCCCCGACACCCGAAGCGCGGTTGCGCGGAATCGCGCGCTTGAGGGCCGCCGGCATCGAAGTGGGTGTGAACGTGATGCCCGTCCTACCGGGCATCACCGACGGCCCCGCGCAGATCGACGCGCTGGTGCGCGCCCTGGCTGCGGCCAACGCCTCGTATGTCGGTGCCTGCGCCCTGCGTCTCCGCCGTACGGCCCGCGACCGGTACATCCCGTTCATCGAGGCGGAGTTTCCCGAGCTGGCCGAACGCTATCGGCGCGCCTACGCGCGCGGCCATCAGGTCAACGAGCGGTATCGTGAAGGATTGCGCGAGCGCTTCGCGGCGGTGTGCGCCGAGCATGGCGTTGCATACGGCCGCTACTACGAGACGACGGGTGATGGTGGCGAGAACGACGGGGAGAGCGGCGGCACGAACGGCGGGGGGCCCACTCCCTCGGCGGCCGACGCGCAACTAGTCTTGGACCTCGAGTTGCAAGCGGCGCGCTGACGAACGGAGCAATAGCGCGAATCTTGCCTTCGTCGGCGCGAGCGGCGCTGCGCAGGCGATCTCCGCCGGCGCCGCGCCACCGTTCGGGCGACGACCTCCCGCAATTGTGTCATGTCCGCAACCCCGCCGCTGGATTACGCCGAGTTGTACCGCGTGCTCGCCGAGAGTACGCCCGACGCGATCATCACGATCGACGAGGCCAGCACCGTGCTGTCCGCGAATCCAGCGGCCGAGCGCATGTTTGGGTATTCCGCGGCCGAGATGATCGGGGCACCGCTGCACCGGCTCATGCCCGAGCGGATGCGCACACGCCACAGCGGGGGCATGGCGCGATACAGAAACACGGGCGTGCGCCATATTCCGTGGAGCGGGTTGCGCCTGCCCGTGCTGACGAAGGACGGACGCGAGGTGCCCGTCGAGATCTCGTTCGGCGAATTCGTCGCCAACGGGCGACGGATCTTCTCGGGGACTCTCCGCGACGTGGCGGGGCAGCTCGCCGCAGAATCGGCGCTCATCGCGGCCAATGAGCAGCTCGCGAACCAGGCGGCTGAGCTGGAAGAACAGGTCGAGGAGGCCCAGGCCCTCAGCGAGGAGCTGGAGCAGGCGAACAGGCTGCTGACCGAGAGCAATGCAGCGGCCATGCATGCGCTCGAAGCGTTGCGGGAGGGCGAAGCGCGCGCGCGTCGCCTGCTCGCGCTCGCCGCAGGCCTGAGCGAGGCGGCGACGCCGGAGGCGGTGGCGGACGTCATCTTCCTCGAAGGTCTCGTGGTGCTCGGCGGCGATGCCGGCTCCCTCGCCATCGTGCACGAGGAGGACGGCCAGCCCACGGGCTTCGAGCTGGTGCGATCAGCCGGCTATGACGAGCAGGTGGTCCGACACTATCAGCGCTCGCCGCTGCGGCCCGGTCGTCCGCTGACAGAGGCCATTCTGACCAGGCGTCCCGTGATGGTCGACTCGGCGGCCGCGCTCACCGAACGCTTCCCTGAGGCGGCTCCCGAAATGATCGCCATGGGCTTTCCCGCCTTCACCGTCATTCCGGTCGTGCACGGTGACCATGTGCTGGCGGCGCTCAACTTCAGCTTTCGCGCGGCGCAGGCTTTCGACGAAGGAATCCTGACCTTTCTCGAGACGGTGGGGCAGCTCTGCTCGCAGGCGCTCGTGCGTGCGCGAATGTTCGAGTCCGAGCAGCAGGCACGCGCGCGAAGCGAAATCATCCGCCGCGATACCGAATTCCTCGCGGAGACCGGGCGCGTGCTCGGCTCTTCGCTCGAGTACGAGCTCACGCTGCAATCACTGGTCCACGCGGCGGTGCCCGAGCTGGGCGACTGGTGCGCGGTGGACGTGGTGGCGGAGTCGAGCGTCGGCGAGTGGCCGCCCACGCTCGATCGGCTCGCGGTGCACAACGCCGATCCCGCGCGGACCCAGACGGGTCTCGAGCTCGCGCGCCGCTATCCACCGACGTGGACGGAGCACGACGTCATGACGCGGGCCCTCAAGTACGGCGAGACGGTGTTCATTCCGGAGGTGACCGACGATATGATCGTGACGGGGGCGCGCGATGAGGCGCATCTCGATCTCGTACGCCGATTCGGCGTGACGTCCGTGCTGATCGTTCCCCTTCAGGCGCGCGGTCGAACGCTGGGGGCGCTCACGCTGTGCATGACGGAATCCCACCGGCACTTCTCCGACCGCGATCGCGCACTCGCTGAGGAACTCGGACGTCGCGCCGGCTTCGCGGTCGACAACGCCCGCCTGTATCACACCGCCGAATTGGCTCGCGTCGAGGCGGTGCGCGCGAACCGGGCCAAGAGCGATCTGCTCGCCAAGGTATCGCACGAGACCCGCCAGCCGGTGCACGCGACGATCGGCTGGTCCGACACGCTCGCGCTCGGAATATACGGGTCTCTCTCGACCGAGCAGGCGGACGCCCTGCATCGCATCAAGCAGAATCAGGAGCGCCTGTTGTCAGTGCTCAATGATCTGCTCGACATCTCGCGGATCGAGGCGGGCAAGCTCGAGCTGCGTCCGGTCGCGGCGCCACTCGGCGAGCTGCTCGAGTCGGCGGAAGCCGCGATCCTGCCGCAGATGCGCGCGAAGGCGATCGAGTACACCGCGTCGATCGACACGCCCGATCTCACCGTGCACGCCGATCGCGACCTCGTCTCCGGGATCATCACGAACCTTCTCTCGAACGCGGTGAAGTTCACCGCAGCGAACGGGCGCGTCACCCTGACCTGCAGCGCGGCCGGCTCGAACGTTCTCGTGCGCGTCGCCGACAACGGCGTGGGCATTCCCGCGGATGCGTTGGAGCGAATCTTCGAGCCGTTCTTCCAGGTCGACTCCGGCCTCACGCGCACCACGATGGGGACCGGGCTTGGACTTTCGATCAGCCGCGAAGCGGCCCGCGCCATGGGTGGAGACATCACAGTCGAGAGCACGGAAGGGCAGGGCAGCACGTTCACGCTCACTCTCCCGGCTGCCTGACGCACCGTGCCCGGACCATGAGACGCTTGCGGCGAACAACTTGCGTGAGCTATTTGCGTAGGAGTCGGGACATCGGCGCAGGGTTCTCAGAGGAGGTGGGGGATGACGTCGAGCGACAATGGACGGCGGCTGGTGATCGCGATCGCACTCGTTGGTATTGCGGGGTTGCAGGGATGCGCGGTAATGACCGGGGTCTACATCCCCGATCGCTCGCCGACGACGAGCCACAGCATGGTCAGCCGCTTCGACGAGCGGCTGATGCGGTCGGAGAGCGCACCTTCGGCGAGCTCTTCGCTGCACATGCCGCGCGAACAGGCGTCGGGACTGTTCTACCTGCGGTACTGAACGACCGAAGGCGAACGGGAAAGGGAGCCGGTCGGACAACGGGTGTCGTGCTGAGCGCAGCGAAGGACCAGCACGTGCAGGTCCTTCGCTGCGCTCAGGGACGTCATCGCGGCGGGCTCGCGTATCTTTTCCAACCCTGGTGACGTAGGGGGTGTCAAACAGCCGAACTCCACCCCCACCGCCGCAATGCGCCTTTTCGTCGTTTCCCTCCTCCTCGCCCCCGCACTCTCGAGCGCCCAGAGTGCACCCGCGCCGGCAGCGACCGCCCCGACCGTCACCGTTTCGGCGTCGCAATCCGACCCGCGCCCGTCCGTGCGCGCCGTGCCGCGCACCGAGACCATCGTGATCGACGGCAAGCTCAACGACGCCGCGTGGGCCGCGGCGGAGCCGATCACCGACTTGCATCAGCAGGCTCCCGATGAAGGGAAGGCCCCGACCGAGCGCACGGAGATACGCATCCTGTTCGACGCAGGCGCGCTGTACGTCGGCGCACGGATGTACGACACCGCCGGGCCTGCGGGTATCCGCAGCCTTCTCGTACGACGCGATCAATTGCTGAACGACAACGCCTCCGACAAGATCGCGTTCGTGCTGGATCCCTATCACGACCGCCAGACGCGCGTGTGGTTCGAGCTGAACCCGCTCGGCGTCAAGGGCGACCACATGAACGGCGACGCGTCGTTCGATCCGGTATGGCAGGGCGCGGCGAACATCGACTCGCTCGGCTGGACGGCGGAGTTCCGCATTCCATTGTCGCAGCTGCGGTTTGCACGCGACTCCGTGCAGACCTGGGGCTTCCAGATCTGGCGCACGATCGCACGGCGCAACGAGCAGGACATGTGGGCGTTCTGGAGGCTCACCGACTTCGGCGGACCGGCCTACTTCGGGACGATCACCGGCCTGGCCCTCCCGGAGCAGCCACGACAGCTCGAGCTGCTGCCATACGCGGTCACCAAGAGCACTTTCGCGCTTCCGCCCGAGGGAGATCCGTTCAAAGGCAGTCGCCAGATGGATGCGCGCGTGGGCTTCGACCTCAAATACAACATCACTTCGAACCTGACGCTGGACGCCACGGTAAATCCCGACTTCGGGCAGGTGGAAGTCGATCCGGCGGTCGTGAACCTCTCCGCGTTCGAGACCACCTTCCAGGAGAAGCGGCCGTTCTTCGTCGCCAACTCAGGATCGTTCTCCTTCGGCGGCTTGAACTGCTTCTTCTGTAGCAACGTCTCGAGCCTCAACGTCTTCTACTCGCGGCGCATCGGCCGGAATCCACAACTCGCGAGCCTGGTGCAGAACAATTCCGCGTATTCCGACGTCCCGGACGCGTCGACGATCCTCGGCGCGGCCAAGATCACCGGACGGACGGCGGGTGGGCTTCAGGTCGCGATGCTCGAGGCGCTCACCAATAATGTCGCGGCCCGATACGTCTCCGACGCGACGCCCGGCTCGCCGACGCTCGAGCGGGAGGTGGAACCGCGCACGAACTATTTTGTTGGGCGGTTGCGCCAGGATCTGCGGAAGGGCGATACGCGGATCGGCATGATCACGACGCTCACCGACCGCTTCATGAGCGACACCGCCGAGATCGCGCGGCTGCGCGGCCGAGCGGCGTTGATCGGCACGGATGTGCTCCACTATTGGAGCAATCGCGCCTATTCGTTCTGGGGCCAACTCGCGGTGTCGGACGTCGCCGGCGACACCGCCGCGCTCCGGCGCACGCAGCTCACGAGCGCGCACTACTTCCAGCGTCCCGACCGTAAGGTGACGAGCGACGGCCTGTTCGACGTGCGCTACGATCCGAAGCGGACGTCACTCCGAGGCTACGGCTTCTACGGCCGACTGGCCAAGGAGAGCGGCGACTTGTTGTGGGAGACCTCGCAAAACTGGCGGAGCCCGGGCTTCGAGGTGAATGACATCGCCGCGCTCGGTCGCACCGACTACAAGTGGATGCAGGCGAGCATGCTGCGGCAGTGGACGAAGCCGACGTCGTGGTACCGGGACGCCGCGGCGATCATCGGCGGCCAGCAGCAGTTCAACTACGACGGCGACCGCACCGACCAGCAGGGTGAGCTCTGGGGCCGGATGACGTTCCTGAACTATATGTCGGCGAGCGCGTTCGTCATCCACCATCCGCCGACGATGGATCAGTACCGCACCCGCGGCGGTGTGATCGTGAAGAGCTCGGGGTTCGACTTCTACTCCACGTCCGTGAGCGGAGACCAGCGCCAGCGCGTGAGCTGGGACTTCGGTGCCGACCGCGCCAAGGACATCACGGATGATGGGTGGAACGCCGATACGTACGCCGATCTGATCATCAAGCCGGCGGTGAACCTGAAGATCAGCTTCGGTCCCTCGTTCTCCCGACAAATCGAGCCGAAGCAGTTCGTGACGAACATCAACGACGCGACGAACACGCGGTTCGGCGGCCTGCGCAACGTGTTCGCGCGGCTCGACCAGCGCACCCTCTCGATGAACACGCGGGTGAACGCGACCTTCACGCCCAACCTCACGCTCGAGCTGTTTGCGCAGCCATTTCTCGCGAGCGGGCGCTACTCCGAGCTCAAGGAGTATCAGGCGCCGCGCTCGGGGGACGTCTTCGTCTACGGCAAGGACATCGGGACCGTCGTGGAGCAGCGTGATGCGAGCGGGCATCTCACGAGCTATACGGTCGATCCCGACGGCGTGGCGGGGCCCGCGACCGCGTTCGACGTGGGCAATCCCGACTTCAACGTGCGCTCGCTGCGCGGCACGGCCGTGCTGCGCTGGGAGTACCGGCCGGGCTCCACGGTGTACTTCGTCTGGACGCAGGAGCGCTCGGGCTCGGACTCCTTCGGCGACTTCGACTTCAATCGCGATCGCTCGGCGCTCTTTCGCGACCGGCCAATCAACGTCTTCCAGGTGAAGGCGAGCTACTGGTTGGGCATCTGACGGAGGCGGCGGCCGACTTAGCTGCCGATGCGGATGCTCGCGAGCCTGACGTCGGCCATCACCTCGGCCACGAGATCGATCTGCTGCTCGGTGAGGCGCTCATGCTTCGCGCGCAGATCGGCGCGTGCGCGCTCGACCTGCTCCTTGCGCTCGAGCTCGGCCCATTTGCGGACGTCGTCCGGCGTGTCGGCCATGATGGTGTCCCCCTGGCATCGAGTCGATGCCGTGAATGACGTGGGACGAATTGAGTGGTAACGGGCGGCTGCGTCAAGAGTACGCCTGGGGCCGGCAGTGCGTTGGTGCGGTGGGACGAAGCGAGTAGAAAGGCCGGATGAAGCGTCGGATTGATGTCGTGCGGCGACGCGATACGTGTAGCGTGAACGCATGCTTGCCGCCGTTCGCTCCGCGTCCGTGCTCGGCATCGACGCCTACGACGTCACGGTCGAGGTAGACGTCGCGCTCGGGCTTCCGCAGTGGATCATCGTCGGGCTGCCGGCCAGCGCGGTGAAGGAAAGTCGCGAGCGTGTTGGTGCGGCGCTCATGAACGCCGGGTTCACCGTTCCGCCACGCCGCGTCACCGTGAATCTTGCGCCGGCCGACATACGAAAAGAGGGCACCGCGTTCGATCTGCCGATCGCGCTCGGCGTGCTCGCTGGCACCGGCGTGCTGGCGGCCGAATCCATCGAGCATTGTGTGGCCGTCGGAGAGCTCGGCCTGGACGGGACGATCCGGCCGGTGCGCGGTGCATTGTCCATCGCGCGGCGACTCGCATCATCGGACCGCGCAGCGCGAACCACGTTGATACTCCCGTCCGCGAACGTCGCTGAGGCGTCGCTCGTGTCCGGACTGCGACTCGCGGCACCGAGTGCGTTGGCGCAGCTGGTCGAGTGGCTGCGGGCGGGCGAGCTGCCGCGGGCGGAGCGGCGCGGCGCACCGATCGTCGAATCGGAAGTAATAGATCTCGCCGATGTGGCGGGGCAGGCAGGCGCCAAACGCGCGCTCGCGATTGCCGCCGCCGGCTCGCACGGATTGCTGCTCGTGGGGCCACCGGGCGCCGGCAAGACGATGTTGGCGCGACGGCTGCCCACCATCCTTCCCGCACTCACCGACGCGGAGGCGCTCGAGGTCACGGCCGTGCACTCCGTGGCAGGGATGCTCGATGCCGCCGCCGGCGCCGTGAGTCGGCGGCCCTTCCGCGCGCCGCATCACTCCATCTCCACGGCGGGACTCGTCGGTGGCGGATCCTCGCCGCGCCCGGGCGAGGTGAGCCTTGCGCATCATGGAGTGCTGTTTCTCGACGAGTTGCTGGAGTTTCCGCGGTCGGTGCTCGAGGCGCTGCGCCAACCGCTCGAGGACGGCAGCGTCACGATCGCGCGGGCACTCGCATCGCTCCACTTTCCCGCGCGGTTCGCCCTGGCCGCCGCCATGAATCCATGTCCATGCGGGTACGCCGGCGATCCCACCCGTCCGTGCGTGTGTCCCGCCGCCGACATCCTGCGCTACCGTTCGCGATTGAGCGGGCCGCTCGCCGATCGCATCGACATGCACGTCGTGGTGCCGC
>JALYXJ010000062.1 GCA_030947165.1 Gemmatimonadota bacterium | reverse complement strand
GAGCAGGTCGCCGGAGCCTCCGGTCGCGAGCACCGGCGTGCCCTCGGCGACGATCATCGCGTGGCCGTCGCGGTCCGCCACGATCGTGGGAGTGCCCTTGAGCAGCACGCTCGCGCCGGTGCGTCGTGCCAGCTCGGAGGGCAGTGTGAACCGGTTCGCGAGTACTTCATTCAGCCCGATGGCAGATAGCCGCGCAAACTCGGCCGGATGGGGGGTGAGAATCGCCGAGCGACCCGCGAGCAGTGGCGCGAGCGCGTCCGCGTCTCCGGCGAAGGCATTGAGCGCGTCCGCATCGAGCACGACCGGGCCACGCCACAGCCGGAGCAGCCGTTCGACCATCTCGCGCGCGCCGTCCTTTCCCAAGCCCGGTCCCACGAGCACCACGTCGGCCCATTGCGAGATCGTGCGCTCGAACGACGCATCGTCGCCTGGCCAAGCCGCGGCCAGTGCGGCCGGCTCGCCCTCCTGGATCGCGCTCATCGAGTCGTTCGCTACGACGCACTTCACCATGCCCGCGCCGCTGCGCAGTGCACCGCGCGCGGCGAGCATCGCTGCGCCGGCCATCCCGCTCGCGCCGCCGAGCACCACGATCTTCCTGCGCGTCCCCTTGTGGGCGTCGGCGGGAATGGGCGGCAGATGCGCGCGGAACCATTGAGGCGTGGCGAGTACGTCACCTTTGGCCGCGCTCACGTGGACTCCGAGGCCGATGTCGAGCGCGAGAATGGCGCCGCACCGCTCGCGCGCCATCAGATGTCCGCGCTTGACCGTGCCGAAGGTGAGCGTGACCGCACACTGCGGCGCGCCTTCGTGCGCGCCGGTGGTGGCATCGAGTCCGGTGGGCACATCGAGCGCCACGACTGAGCCGCCGCGATCCGAGATGAAGAGGAGCTCGGCCACCGCATCGGCGATCTTGCCGCGCAATGGCGTGCCGGCGCGGAAGCCGGTGCCGAGCAGCGCATCCACGGCGATGCGCTCACCGCCGACCGCCAGGTCCGACACCAGCGCCGTGGCTGCGACGCCGGCGGCGAGCGCGGCGCCACGCTCCGCGAGCGCATCGGGGGTCTTGGCCGGCTCGCATTCGACGACCCGCACGCGGATGCCGGCGGCGTGCAGTGCGGCCGCGACGACCCACCCGTCGCCGCCGTTGTTACCCGGGCCCGTGGCAACGACGACCCCGCCGGACAACTCCCGACGAAAGTGACGCGCGATCTCGGCCGCCGCAGCGGCGCCAGCGCGTTGCATCAGCGCGCGAGAGGGAATGCCGGCCGCAATCGCCGCGGAGTCACCGGCGGCGGCGCCGGCGGCGTCGACCACGTACACCGGTGGCGCGAACGCGGTCGTCATGCGAAGCGCGCGCCGACCGCGCGCCCGGGCGCGGTGTCCATGCGACCTACTTCTGCGATGCGCCGATCATTCGACCGTAGCTCAACTCGCCGTTGTCGATGCGGAGGTTGAATCCGCACTCGGGATTGCAGCAGGCCCACGCCTTGAACGTGATGGGAGCTCCGTCGCGACCGTAGTCGCTGAGGGGCAGCAGGACACCCTTGCCGCACTTCTGGCACGTGGGGAGCTCCGAGGGCAGATCCATTGTCTTTCGGTCTGGCTGAAGTTCAGACGAACTGCGCGCACCACGGGTAGTCACGCTCGAACGCCTGATCGAAATCGTAGACGGCCACGAACTCGTCGCGGGTGTCCGTCGCCTGGCTCATGAGCAGCTCGAGCTCGACGAGAGTGAACACGACGTCCCCGATGTCGGAAGTGCTGCGAACGCCCCAGTGCTCCAGCACTACCCGCGCCAGCACCCCGAATCGCTCCAGGGCCAGGTCGCGGCAAGCGAGTGCCAACTCACGCCCCGAGATGTGGCGCCGCTCGGGAAGCCGCTGCTGGCAATACTCGAGCGCGCCGAGCACGAAGAGATATGCGCGCTCGTCGAACCGCTGCTCGCGCAGGCGGATCCGGTCCATGATACCATCACGGAAAGCCAACTCAGGCACTGACCAACTGCTCCCTGTCTCGGGGTCTGATCACGGACGGTGGAGTATGGGGTGTGGCAACGGCGTACACAACTGTACCCCCCGCTATCTGACGATCGCGGTGGGCGCCGGATAGAGCGGGAACTTCCCCGCCAGCTCCCGCACCTCGCCCTTCACCCCCTGCGCAATCGACGCATCCTCGGGCGCCGTCAGCACCCGGTCGATCAGGCGCGCAATGGTCTCCATGTCCTTCTCCTTCATGCCGCGCGTGGTGACGGCTGGGGTACCGATGCGGATCCCGGAGGTGACGAAGGGGGACTGCGTCTCCTTCGGCACGGTGTTCTTGTTCACCGTGATCCCGGCAGCGTTGAGGACGTTCTCGGCCACCTTCCCCGTGAGCCCCTTGTTGCGCAGGTCGACGAGCATGAGATGGTTGTCGGTACCGCCGGAGACGAGCTGATACTCCTTGGCGACGAGCGATTTCGCGAGCGCTCTGGCGTTCGCGACAACTTGCCTGGAGTACAGTGCGAATGACGGATCCAGGGCCTCCTTGAACGCCACGGCTTTGGCGGCGATCACGTGCTCGAGGGGGCCGCCCTGGGTGCCGGGAAACATCGCCTTGTTGACGATCGCGGCGTGCGCCGCCTTGCAGAGGATCATGCCGCCGCGTGGGCCGCGCAGCGTCTTGTGCGTCGTGGTCGTGACGACGTCGGCGTGCGGAACCGGCGAGGGATAGAGCCCGGTCGCGGACAATCCGGCGAAGTGCGCCATGTCCACCATGAAGATCGCGTTGATCTCCTTTGCGATCGCGGCGAAGGCGGCGAAGTCGATCGTGCGCGGGTACGCGCTGTAGCCGGCGATGATCATCTTCGGCCGGTGCGCGAGCGCCTGGGCGCGCACCGCGTCCATGTCGATGTAGCCATCGTCCTTCAGCCCGTACGAGACCGCCTTGTACAGCAGCCCGGAGAAGTTCACCGGCGAGCCGTGTGTGAGGTGCCCGCCCTGCGACAGATCCATCCCGAGGAAGGTGTCCCCCGGCTTGAGGAAGGCGAGGAAGACCGCGGCGTTCGCCTGCGCGCCCGAGTGCGGCTGCACGTTGGCGTGTTCGGCACCGAAGAGCTGCTTGGCGCGATCGATCGCGAGCTGCTCCACCTTGTCCACCACCTCACAGCCGCCGTAATAACGCTTGCCGGGCAATCCTTCGGCATACTTGTTCGTCAGCGGAGAGCCCATCGCCTCCATCACGGCCGGCGACACGAAGTTCTCGCTCGCGATGAGCTCGATCCCGTCGTTCTGCCGCTCGATCTCTTCCTCGATCAGGGCGGCGATCTCCGGGTCGGCGGCGCGCAGGGTCTCGCCCGGGGGGCAGCGATCCCATGAGGTCCAGGATGACGACATCAGCGATGTTCCTCGGTTGAGTTTTCGTCTCGTCCGTCTCGTTCTATCTTGGCGACTCGTCGTGCGTGCCGGCCGCCGGCGAAGGGGGTGTCGAGCCAGGCTTTCAGGATCGCCTTGCCGGCTGATTGGCTGACGAATCTGGCAGGAAGCACCAGAACGTTGGCATCATTGTGCTCGCGCGC
>JALYXJ010000056.1 GCA_030947165.1 Gemmatimonadota bacterium | reverse complement strand
GCGCGCGAGGGAGCTGGGCGTGGGCGCTCTGCTTGGCGGCACCGCTGGCCCGTTGGACGCGATCACCGACGTCGCCGGCGTCGAGGTCGGCCACACCACGCTGATCAGCGGCAGCGGACCGCTGGTGGTCGGGAAAGGGCCGGTGCGTACCGGCGTGACCGTCGTGCATCCGCGCGGCAGGAGCGTGGCCGACCCGGTGTACGGCGCGTGGTTCACGCTGAACGGCAATGGTGAGATGACCGGAACCACGTGGCTGCAGGAGTCGGGGATCCTCGAGGGTCCGATCGCGATCACCAACACGCACAGCGTGGGCGTCGTGCGCGACGCGATCCTGCAATGGCAGACGCAGCGGCCGGGGATGCAGCCGTGGGGGCTGCCCGTCGTCGCGGAGACGTACGACGGGCGATTGAACGACATCAACGGCTTTCACGTGAAGCCGGAGCACGTGATGAGCGCGCTGGACGGCGCACGCGGGGGCGCCGTGAGCGAGGGGAACGTGGGTGGGGGCACGGGGATGGTCTGTCACGGCTTCAAGGGCGGTATCGGCACGGCGTCGCGACGGCTGACCGCCGCAGCCGGTGGCTATACGGTGGGCGTACTCGTGCAATGCAACTACGGCGCGCGCTCCGAGCTGCGCGTCGCCGGCGTGCCGGTGGGCGCAGAAATTCCCGACCTGCTCCCCGATCGCGCGACCAGTGGTGGCGGCGGGAACGAGGACGATGGAGCGGGCTCCATCATCATCGTCGTCGCCACCGATGCCCCGCTGCTGCCACATCAGCTCAAGCGCCTCGTGACCCGCGCCGCGCTCGGCGTCGGTCGTATGGGGGGGCGCGGAGAGAATAGCTCGGGCGACATCTTCGTCGCGTTCTCCACGGCGAACCCGGGCACGAGCGGCGACACCGGCGTGGCGCACCTTGCCATGCTGCCCAATGCCCGCATCAACCCACTCTTCGCCGCGACGATCCAGGCGACGGAGGAGGCGATCGTGAACGCGCTCCTGGCGGCGGACACGATGGTCGGCGCGAACGACGCGCGTGTGTACGCGCTGCCGCGCGATCGCCTGCTCGCGGCACTGAAGAAATACGGCCGCGGGGTACCGTCACCGTGATCGGCACCTGGTGCCCCGCTCGCGAGGCCCACCGCCGTTGACGTTACGCGGGTCCCAGCCTGGCCAACGCCTGTCGCAGATCATCGATCAGGTCCTCGGTGCGCTCGAGGCCGATGTTGAGCCGGACGAGTGAGCTCAGACGCGGACTCTCCTGCTCCCGGGCTAGATCGAACTGCGGCACCGCGAGGCTCGTGACGCCGCCCCAGCTCCAGCCGATCTCGAACAGCTCCAGAGCGTCGATGAACCCGAGAAGCTGCGAGCGAGTGTACCGCGGTTGAAAGATTATGGAGAACACGCTGGTGGATCCGGTGAAGTCGCGCTGCCAGATCTCGTGGCCCGGACATGACGGCAGCGCCGGATGGAGCACACGCTCGATCTCCGGACGGCCGGCGAGCCAGCGTGCCACCGCGAGCGTCGACGTCTCCAACGCCCGAAGGCGTACGGCAAGCGTCTGCATGCCACGGAGCGCGAGCGAGCATTCGTCCGGGGAGACGCCCATCCCGAGGAACTGGAGCACGCTGCCGACCCGCTCGTAGCCCGCGTCGTCGCGTACGGTGACGGATCCGAGCAGCAGGTCGCTGTGACCACCGATGTACTTGGTCAACGCCTGCATCGTGACGTCGACGCCGTGTGCGAACGCGTCGAAGTAGACCCCGGCGGCATACGTGTTGTCGAGCGCTACGAGCGCACCATGGCGATGCGCAGCGTCGACGATGGCCGGCACGTCCTGCACCTCCATCGTGACCGAGCCCGGGCTCTCGCACCACACCAGTCGCGTCGCGGGCTTCATCCAGCGCTCGATACCGGCGCCGATCGAGGGGGGATAGAAGTCGACGTCGACGCCATAGCGCGCGAGCACCTTTCGCGCGAGACCGCGATTGGGGCCGTACACGCTGTCCGAGAGCAGCACGTGATCGCCCGCACGAGTGTGGGAGAGGCAGATCAGTGCGATCGCACCCTGGCCGCCCGGCGTGAGGAAGGTGTGCCGCCCATGCTCGAGGTCCGCGATGCGAGCGGCCAGCTCCATCGACGTCGGCGTGCCGAACAACCCGTACGTGTAGCCCACCTTGTCCTGGCGCCAATTGTCGGTAGCCGACGCTGAGTTGGCGAAGGTGGTCGTCGAGCCGCGATACACTGGCGTGACTAACGATTGATAGCCACTCGGGATCCGGATATCGGGATGGATGAGTTTGGTCTGCCAGGATGGGGGCATCGGTGAACGGGACAGGGTGGAGAGCTGCGGGGAGACGCCATGCTAATGTCTCCCCGCGCGCCCTGCCGCACCACCGCCAGCGCTCAGCGACCAGCCTTCAACGCGAGTCCGTGAACGAAAGATTCGCGCACATCATGACGTTGCTCACGTCCGTCGCACGTGAGCTCCAGTACACGTTGGCATGATAGGAGCTCCGCGGATCGAGCGGGAGCGACATCAGCGAACGGACGGATCCTCCTCCACCATTGATCTCGATCGCGGGAAATTCCTGCACGCCGACGACAGCCGGTGAGGGCGTTCCGCATGGGCCGGAGAAAATGGCCCAGGCCAACTGGGTGCTGGCGTCCACCGGAGCGCTGATGGACAGCTCGACGCGGAACCGCCCTGGATCGCGCTCGGCAGGAGTGAGGAGGAGCGAGCCATATGCCGCGGCCCGCCCCGGGGTGGCTGGCCCGATCACGGCGGATACGGCGGATTGAGGCTGTCGGAACGCGCCCATCCAGCGAAGCGGGCCGGCAGGCGCAGGCGCTTCGGCCTGCTTCGAAGCACACGCTATTGCGGCTGAGAAGGACACCAACGCCAGCGCGCGCGCGACGAGCATCGTCACGGTTGAACGCCTCCAGATGCAAGTGATGAGGGGCTGGCGATGTACCGTCCAGCCCCTCCAACACGATGTCCTTCGCGGTCAGGGCGCTGATGAATTGGGTGTCGTACCACCCCACGTGTAGAGCGCCTGTCCCTTCACGCCGAGTTCCTTGTAGGTAACCGGCATCTCGCGCGGCGTACCGGGCACGAGTCCCTGGATGATCCGCTTCGGACTGTTGTCGCCAGCCCATCCGCCGCCGATCGTGACAGGCACCCGCCGCTGCTCCCAGAAGGGTGCAGGTCCCAAGCCTGGGAGCTCGACTTCCTTCTCGTAGAGCAGCATCGACCAGAGAGTGCAGGGCGCTCCGTTCTTTGCCAGGACGCCCGTGGACATGCATGGACCGTCCGCGTCCGAGCCGAGACCCGCGTTGACCGCCGCCGTCGTCAGGCCGCCGCGAGTGACGCGCGTCTTGTCGATCAGCGTGACGGCTTGCGGAGCGTTCGCGGAGCTTTGTCGCAGCAGCGCCTCCGCCCAGAGAAGATCGTTGAGCGACGCATTGATCACGGGGGCTGGGCCATAGCCGCCGTACTGTGCCGTCGGGTCCTGCACCCCGGAGAAATCGTACCGGATCTGCGCGATGTTCGACTGATGGTACTGGCCACGCGACGGGCGGAATCCAGCGACGCCCGACCACGCGTAGTCCGTGCCCGCGTTCGGAGTCTTCACCACCGTGCCGAACGACGCCACATTGTCCGCGTTGCCGAACGATCCGTCGCCAAGGCGCTTGTCCGCGGAGTTGGGCTGCGGATTGCCCCCCGCCCATGGGTCCACCTGTGTCGCCGGATCGAGGAGATGTGCGACGCGAGTGCTCATCCGCCCCGTGTCGATTTCCTCGAACCAGTTCATGATCTCGCTGATCCACGCGTTGTACCCGTCCTGAACGAACATGAGATCCACCGGTGCACCGGTCGACATGCCCTTCGCCGCGAACGCCGCGGTCTTCGCCCAATCCACCTTCGCGAGCTCGCTGTTGTCGCGCGGCCAGTACGCCAGCGTCATGGCCGCCATGGTATTGGCGATCTGCGCGATCTGCACGTTCGTGTAGCTGATCCCGTCCGTCCACCCAGCAGGTGTCGTGAAGCTGTTCGCCGATGCAAGGGCCGCCGCCTGCTGGAGCTTCGAGACGGCCGAGTCGCGCATGACCAGGCGGTTCGAGTAGTCCAGCTTGGAGAGATCGCTGTTTTCGTCGGCGAAGTACGCCTTGTCGTACTGGAGCGCCAGCACCATCAACGATGCACCCTGCATGAAGACCGCAATGGTCTCGGCGCGCTTGGTGTCGGAGGCGTTCCGGATGCGCACATTGTTCTTGCGAATCGCCGTCAAGGCATCATTCGCCGACGACAACGCGTTGTAGAATCCGCCGCGCGAAATGCCGTTTTCGTCGATGCCACCACCCCAGAACGCATCGATGCTGGTGCGCGCCGCAGCGGCGGGATCGTTCTGCCAGGACCGCGGTGTCTGCGCACGCGTCCACTGATCCGGTGGCGCGGTCGGATTGTCGATGCTCGAGTAGAAGTTGAGGTTTCCGTTGTTCCACGACGACGAGTAGGACCGTGCCTGAGTTGAAAGGACACCCGCGCCGCGAAGGCTGGTGTACGCATTGAACCACGTTCGCATCGCCCCCGACCCTACGGCCTCGATCGCACTCGGATCCGCCAGTGCGCGCCCCAGATCTGGCTCATTGGGGTTCGGCACGTCGAGCGAGTTGCAGCTGAGCGCTCCAAGGAGTGCGGCAGCCCCCACCCCACGAACCAATCGCATGTTCTTCATGAGTCTCGATGTCCTCGGTTGGGTGAGGGTTAGAAGCCGAATTCGAGCATGGCGGTGAACGTCCGGTACGCCGGGTACGTGAAGTAATCCACGCGGTACGCGAACGGGTTGCCTCCACCGGGCCCCGTGACGTCCGGATCGTACCCCGAGTAGTTCGTCTTCGTCCACAGGTTGCGGCCGACGATGCCGAGGCGAGCCGAATGGAAATTGGCCGCCGGGATGCGCTCGGCGAGCGTGACGGGGAGCTGCACGTTCACCGCGAGCTCACGCAGGCGGAGGTACGTGCCGCTCTCCACGAAGTACTCGTTCGGATCGAAGTTGTTGTAGAACGCACTGTAGTACTGGGTCGACTTGCGTCCGGTCAGGTATGGGCAGGTCGGGTTCGTGGCGAGGGACGGGCAGGTGCCGGCGCTGGGTTTGCCGCTCTGGTCGATGACCGCGTCACGGAGCTCATTGAACGGCCACTGCCGCGTGTAGTTGTAGATGTTCCCACCCTTCACCCAGGTGAGCGTCGCGTTGGTGGAGAACGCCCGCCAGGAGAAATTCGTGTTGAACCCCATCGTGAAGTCGGGGTTCACGTCGCCGATCTGCACCACTGTCTTCCGGGTCGTGCATGCGGCGTCGTCGCAGAAGGTCGCCTTGAGTGGCGCCTCGGCCACCGTGTGGAAGGCCGTCTTGCGAACGAAGTAGCCTTCCTCGTTCTGCACGTAATCGGCGGCGGTGCCCGTGAGACCACCACTGCGAATGGACTCATCGAGCTGCCCCTGCGTCTGGATCCACTTCGACCCGTAGATGACACCGAACGGCTCTCCCGCGGCGATGCGGAAGATCTGGGTGTTCGTGGTCGTCTCGGACGGCCCGACGAGGAATGCGCCGACGCGAAGGTCGTCGATGCGCTGCCGCGTACGGTCAGCCGTCACGTTGACGCGCCAGAAGCGGCCCTGCGTGGAGAGGAGGACGAGCCCCAGTGCCGCCTCGTGCGAGTAGCCGGAGAGCGTGCCGGCGTTCTGCCACTGCGTCTGGTAGCCCGTGGCGGCCGAGAGCGGCACCTTGATGATCTCGTCCGTCGTCCGCTTCTTGGAGTAGCTGTACTCGAGCGACACGTTTCGGAACAGGCTCGCGTCGAACCCGATCTCCGTCTCGCGGGAGTAGGCGGGCTTCAGGAGCCGATTTCCGAGCGTGATCTTCTCCGGAATTCCACCGGTGACGGCGAGCACCTCGTACTGCGCGCTGAATGGCGGCCGCAATCCTGCCGTGCCGTTGGAAACGCGCAACTTCAGCTCGTCGAATAGCGGCAGGTGGAAGTCCTGGGTGACACGCCAGGCGGCCGACAGGCGCTGGTAGACCGCGGAGCGCGCGTCGGCACCGAAGAGCGAGGATTCATCGCGACGCACGAGGCCGTCCAGGATGTAGCGATCCTTGATGTCGAACGTCGAGACGAGGAACATGTTCCGCGCGCGGATCGTCTCCGTCCGCGATCCGGGAGTGATGGGGTTGGCCGGGTCCGTGGACGCCGAGCCGAACTCCGGCACCCGGGGTACGGTGAGGGCGGATGCGTTCACGCTCACGTAGTCGTTGGTCTGATCCTCGTAGAGGAACGCCGCCTTGGTGGTGTTGTGGATCCAGTTCCACGAACCCTGCGCGGTACCATTGAGACCGATGTTGTACGAGCGGTCGGAGTTGGTCTTCTGGTAGAGGGCACCCTTGCCCTGCACGCCGCCCGAGTTCGCGAAGCCGAGCGGTGTGTAGGACTTGTAGTTCTGCCCCGCCTCGTCGTATCCGACGTTGCCGTCGAACGTCAGCCAGTTCGTTGCTCGGTAGTCCGCCTTGAACGTGCCGGTGAATCGGTCACGATCGTTGGTGATGGAGCGCTGCTGGAGGACGTACAGCGGATTCGTCACGTTGCCCGACAGGGGCGGCTGCTTGATCGCCGGATTGTACTGATTGATGAACGGTCCGCTGGTCAGCACCGAGTCGAGCTTGACGTTCGGCTCGAGGAAGCGCATGCCGAAGAACAGCCCCGTGTCCTCGCCCTGGTCGGCGACCGAACGGCCATAGAAGGCCCCGACGCCCAGATCGATGTTGTCGGTGAGCGCCTGGTCGGCATTGATGCGGAAGTTCTGCCGCCGATACCCGCTCAGCAGCGCGAGCACTCCCTGATCCCTCGTGTTCTGGAACGACGCGTTGAGATTGCTGGACCCGCGCCGCTGTCCCACCGACACGTAGTTCGTGAGGAAGTTGCCCGCACGAAAGACGGCGTCCGTCTGATCGTACACGACGGGGTACGAGTTGTCGGAAATGAAGTCTTCTTTCGTGACCCGGTTGCCATTTGCATCCAGCACGAAGCTCACTTGGCCGGACGCGTCCGTCGTGATCTGATACGGGTGGTGCATGGCGGCCGGCAGGAAGTGGGGAATCCGGCTCTGGCCGAGCTCGTTGCGAAGGGTGAACACCGTCTGCCCTTCTCCGAGATTGGCTCCCCGCTTGGTGAAGATCTGGAGCACGCCGTTCGCCGCATCGGAGCCGTAAAGGGAACTGGCCGCGGCACCTTTGACAACTTCGATTCTCTCGATGTCCTCGGAATTAATGTCGGCGAGGCCCAATCGCGTGATGGTACCGTCCACGATGATGAGGGGATCCTGGCGCCCCGTCAGACTCGTCGCGGCACGCAGTCGAATCGCGGGCTCGGCGCCCGGCTGCCCGGACGTGGAGACGACGCTGGCCCCGGCGATCTTGCCCTCGAGCGAGGAGATGGGCGACACGCCGGGCACCTCTTTGATCTGCTGGGCGTCCACCACTCCGACGGTGAACGGCGTCTTGAGCTGCGAGGTGGCGGCGCTCGTACCCGTCACGACCACCTCCTCCAGGCTCAGCACGTCGCGCGTCAACACGAAGTCGCGCTCGACGCGGGTCGTGGAGGCCGTCACCGTCACGGGCGACGACTGCGGCTTGTACCCGATGAACCGGGCCGCCACGGTGACGGTGCGCCCGACGAGCCTGGCCTGATCGACGGTGAACGAGTATCTCCCGTCCTGGCTCGCGCTGGTGCCAGCGCGAATCTCCGGGATCGTGATCGCGGCGCCCGTGATCGGCTGCTGATTCTGTGTGGTGACGCGGCCGGTGAAGGTCACCGACTGCGCCACGGCGGGCGCGGACGCCACGATGAGAAGAGTGGCCGCTACCCTGCGCGCCCTGCTGTGAAACGCTATTCGTGCCATGAATGACCTCGCTACCGGTGTGGGGCCGACCAGCGGACGAGCACGATCGAATCACCTCGCTACCAGCGTCGCAGCTCTCGTGTCGACGGTGGCTGACGAAACCATGACGTGTGATTGCGGCAGACGTTGCTTCCCTCCGGGCGGAACGTCAAGAGCGGCCCGGATTCTTTATGTGCCGCGCGGGAAAAGCCCTCTGGCCAAACGGGCCGGCTGCGCCACAGATTGCGTAGGCGTACGTGCGCGGTGGGTGTCCCGCAGGACGAGATCAGGGAGTCACAGTGAGGAGCGCGTGACTCGTTCGCACAGGACCATCGTCGGAGGGAACCGTCGGAGCAGCGCGCGCCGCGCGTTCGTCGGCGCCCTGTGCGTCGGGCTGGCGATGGGAGCCCTTCGATCAGCTGCCGGCGCGCAGTCGCCAGCGACGGCATCCGTCGCTCGGATCAGTGGCGTCGTACGCGACAAGGCCTCGGGCGTCCCCATCGCCAGTGCGCAACTCCTGCTCGTGACCGAAGGCCGGCTCGTGGAAAGTGACTCGACCGGGCACTACATCTTCCCCGGCCTCCCGGTCGGCAGAGTGCATCTTCGCGTTCGCGCACGATCGTATCCGCAGGCGGAGCTCGTCGTCGTGCTGCGCGAGGGCGACGATCTGCAGATCCCCATCGCGTTGGACTCGACCGCGCGGACCGGGACTCCCCAGGAGCTGGCCGTGGTCGCCGTCACGGCCGCTGCACCGATCGGCAATTATCGTCTCAACGACTTCGAGCGGCGGAAGCGGACCGGCATTGGCCAGTACCTCACGGACGACGAGATCCAGCGCAGCGGCGCCGCCAACGTGCAGGAC
>JALYXJ010000051.1 GCA_030947165.1 Gemmatimonadota bacterium | reverse complement strand
CTTCAAGGCGGTGGGCGGCAGGGCGGATGGAGTGGAGTCCACGGACATCAGCGTCTTCGAGCCGGGCACCGAGGCGGGTACGTCGTTGGCGCGAAGCGCGGACGGCTCGAACTGGACCAAGGTTGCGGGTGACCCGCCGGCGGGGCCGAGCTTCAGGTACGTGAACGCATGCGGCGCCCCGGTGGGACCGCCCCCGCCGCCCGCTGCGACGATCAGCTTCAGCGGTCGCGCCGACGCACAGGGCGTGAAGATCCCGCTCACGGTCAACTTCGAGGATCAGCTCTTTGCGACGCTACGGGTGAAAGCCGAAGGACGCCGATGCGAGGGACGATTTCATCATCCGTCGCCCCGAGTACACGACGTCATTCAACCGGAACCGCGCCACTCCGAACTGGGTGAGCTACCGCATCGATCTCGACTATCATCCCTCAGGCATCGACCGCTGCGACTGCTTCACCTTCGATCCCGAGCTCGTCGCCGCCGGATTCCCGCGCTACACGACGGCCGATTATACGAACTCGGGGACCTTCGCCGGATACGGCATCGACCGCGGGCACCTCGCGCGCTCGTTCGATCGCACCGCGGAGAGCCTCGACAACGCGGCCACCTACTACTTCTCGAACATCATTCCGCAGGCGGCCGACCTGAACCAGGGGCCCTGGAAGATTCTCGAGGACGACCTCGGCGACTCGGCGTACGTCGGCAACAAGTCGGTGTACGTGATCGCCGGCGCGTACGGCAACAAAGGCACGCTGAAGAACGAGGGCAAGATCACCATGCCAACCGCGGTGTGGAAGGTTGCCGTCGTGCTCCCACACAACCAGACGCTCGCCGACATCCATTCGCCAGGCGACATGACGGTCATCGCCGTCATCATGCCGAATGATCCCGGCGTTCGGAACGTTCCGTGGGCGACATACAAGACGACCGTGGCCGAGATCGAGCGTCAGAGCGGCTACGATCTCCTCGCGGCGCTGCCCGACAACATCGAGTGCGCCGTCGAGCAGAGCAACTGCGCCCCGACCGCCGCCATTGGCGGCGACAAGACCGGTACCGAAGGCGGCACGCTCTCCTTCAACGCGAACGGCTCTTCGGATCCGGATGCGGGCGACGTGCTCACGTACGCGTGGACCTTCGGCGACGGCGGTACCGCCACCGGACTCAATGTGTCACACACCTTCAACATGGATCAGGGCAGCTACCCCGTGACCGTGACGGTCAGCGACGGCCACGGACACAGCGCGCCGGCGACGATGACGGTCTCGATCGCGAATGCGAATCCCACCGCCTCGCTCGCGTCGATTGCGCCGGTCGTGGAGGGGAGCAACTTCACCCTCACGCTGGTCAACGCGACGGATCCCTCACCCGCCGACGCGTCGTCGCTGCGCTATGAGTTCGACTGCGGCGACGGACAGGGCTACCAACAGTCCGCCGTGGCCACCTTTACCTGCGCCACGAACGACAACGGTACGCGCGCGGTACAGGGCAAGGTGATCGACAAGGATGGCGGCTTCTCCAACTACTCCGGCACGGTCGCGGTCGAGAATGCGCCGCCGGTGATCACGAGCTTCACCACGCCGGCGCTGCCCACGTCCACCGGCGCGCAGGTCAGCGCCACCGTGACGTTCACCGACGTCGGCTCGGCCGACACGCACACCGCCGTGATCGCGTGGGGCGATGGCCAGACCTCGACCGTGAATGGCTCGGCGGGGGAGGCCAGCGCCACGCACGCCTACGCGACCACGGACTTCTACACGAGCACCGTCACCGTCACCGATGACGACGGCGGCTCGGCGACGCGCGCATCCTCTGTGCTCGTGGTCTACGACGCGAGCGCCGGCTTCGTGACGGGCGGCGGCTACGTCCGCGGCGCCGACGGTGGAAGGGGGAGTGACAAGACGCACTTCACCCTCGACGCGCGCTACGCCGGCGGCAGCACGCCGAGCGTGCGGTTCGACCTTCGCACGAGCGAAGGGCTGGCCGTTCAGGGCGGCGCGTTCGACTTCCTGGTGGTGAAGGGCGCGACCGCCACGGTGCGCGGAACCGGCACTCTGGCGGATGGCACCGCGGTCGGAATTCTCGTCAGCGTCCGCGACGGCAAGCTTGCGGGCGACAGGATCGATCGCGTTCGCATCAAGGTGTGGAACAGCGGCACCAACGTGGTGCTGTTCGATACGCAGGCGGGGGTGGCCGAGCTGGCCCCACCGGCTACAATTGTCGATGGCGGCAACATCACCGTCCATCGCTGATCGTCCAACATGATATGATCGGGACGCCCTGACCACGAGGTCCTGATGACGTCGCCTGCTGCCCAGATCCAGCGGGCGACGTGTCGTATCAGCCTGCCGAGACTGGCAGATGGTTCGGAATTCGCAACGGAGGATCGGGTTCCATGTCGCGACCTCATCCACAGGGAGCCATGTCACCCCCGAAGCCACCATTTCTCCTCGCCGCAGCGCTCCTGCTGGGGTGCTCACCCAAGCACGAGAACGTGGTCCACGTGATCGCCGAACAGGCGCCCGGGCTCAAGAAGAGCGCGCCGGTGCAGTTCCGCGGCGTCGAGGTGGGGCTGGTGAAGGAGGTGTACTTCACGCCGAGCGGCGTGCGGATCGATCTGCTGATCCAGCGGCCTGACGTCCCCATCCGCAGCCAGGACACGGTGCGAATCACCTCGGTGGGCGCCTTCGGCCACCAGGTGGTGGACATCACGCCGGGTGTACAGACCGCCCCCCTCATCGCAAGAGGGGCGACCCTGCCCAAGGTCCAGCCCGAAACCACCGTGTCGCTCCCCGTAGGGGTGTGGCGCTCCATCGTGCAGACCCTGGGCTTCAAGCCGGACTCGGCCACCACCGATTCGGTGACCAAGGGGACGAAGCATTAGGGCCTGTCGAGCCTTCCGGCACGGGACTGGCCTTAGCGAGTACCAGGCCGATGAGGCCTCTGAATCCCGGCACGCTGGAGGCGCTTGTCCATGACGATGCTACTGGAATCCGGAGCCAAACCGTTCGGCTCGTCGAAGGGGGCGGTGCTGAGCATGCTGATTCACGGCGGCATCATCGCCGGCGCGATCTTCGGAACCGCGCAGGTGGTGCTCCCGCCGCGCGAGAAGATCGAGGAGCATCCCGTGCTATACGTCGCCTCGCCGCCGCCCCCCCCGGTCGCGGTCGCCCCCAAGCCCCTGCCGCCGGTCAAGTCGCCGCCCAAGGCGGAGAAGGCGCCGGAAAAGGTCTTCGTGGCGCCGCGGCGCGTCGAGACTCCCCCACAGCCGCAGCCGAAGGTGCCGACCACGCCGGCGCTCGTCGCGCCCACGAAGGTGCCGACGACTTTGGCGGTGAACCTTCAGGCCGCGCCGACGATCAGCGACGTGGTGGCGCCGCCGCCAAGCGACGTGATCTCGTCGAAAGGCGGTGTGTCACGCGAGGGCTCGGTCAAGAACAATGGCGATGGCGACGAGGCTGGCGGTAAGGGCGGTCTCGGCAGCGGGAGCTCGGGCAAGGCGTACGATGAGAACACGGTGGACCGGGCCGTGACGGTCATGCGCGCGTCGCCGCCGAGATACCCGGAGTCGCTGCGCAGCGTCAACGTGGAAGGCGCAATGGTGATGCGCTTCATCGTCGGCGCGGACGGACGCGTCGAGCCCGGCTCGATCACCGTGATCTCCACGCCGCACAAGCTGTTCGCCGAGGCGGTGCGCGCGTCACTGCTCGAGACGCGGTATCGGCCGGCCGAGGCCGCCGGGCATGCCGTCCGACAGGTGGTGGAGCAGAGCTTCAGCTTCAAGCTTCAGAAGTAGCAGAACCCGCAACAGCGTGCGCACGTCGAGCGACGTGCGCCGCTGTTGCGTTTGGTTGTGCGCCGCATCCGCCGGTGTAGGACGAAAGTCGTACTTTCATTTGCGCCATGACGAGCGTACTGGGTAGCATGTTCACATGCATGCTGTAGCACACCATCCAGACGCACGGGGGGCACATGACATCCATCACGACGAAGGACGGCGCACGGATCTTCTACAAGGACTGGGGCACGGGGCAGCCGATCGTCTTCAGTCACGGCTGGCCGCTCAACGCCGACTCCTGGGACGAGCAGCTGTACTTCATGGCGTCCCACGGCTTTCGCGCGATCGCGCACGATCGCCGCGGCCATGGGCGCTCGACCCAGACGTGGAACGGCAACGAGATGGACACCTATGCCGATGACCTCGCGTCGCTCGTCGAGGCGCTGGACCTCAAGAACGCGATCCATGTCGGTCACTCCACCGGCGGCGGCGAGGTGGTGCACTACATCGGCCGACACGGCACCAAGCGCGTCGCCAAGGCCGTGCTCGTTGATGCCGTCCCACCGTTGATGCTCAAGACACCGGACAATCCGGACGGACTGCCCATCGAGCTGTTCGACCAGATTCGCGCCGGCGTCAGCGCCGATCGATCGCAGTTCTACAAGGATTTCAGCGCACCGTTCTACGGTGCCAACCGTCCGGGCTCCAAGGTGTCGCAGGGGGTTCGGGACGCATTCTGGCTGATGAGCATGCAGTGCGGATTCGTTGCCGCCTACGAATGCATCAAGGCATTCTCGGCGACGGACTTCCGGGAGGACTGCAAGAAGATCGACGTCCCGACGCTGGTGATTCACGGTGACGACGATCAGATCGTGCCGATCGCCGTGGGAGGCCTTCGCTCGGTGAAGATGATCAAGGGCGCGATCATCAAGGTCTATCCGGGCGCGCCGCATGGGCTGATGAGCACGCACCGCGATCAGCTCCACGCCGACCTGTTGGAGTTCGCCCAACAGAAGTCCGAGTCGGGCGCACCGGCGCGGCGCGGCGCCACCGACGCGCCGGCGCGCGCGGCGAGAGGGATGTGAGGCGGTCGCGTGTAGATGGCAGCACGGCGTAGCTGTCGTCCTGCGCGAAGCGAAGGACCTGCACGGGCGGGTCCTTCGGTCGCTCCGCCCTCAGGACGACATCGGCTGAGCACTCGCCGTTGCCATCGGGGTGCTTGCCGATGCAAGCAGCCCCGTCCGGCACACCATCTGCCGTAAACTCCTGTCTCGCCCAGCGTACCGACCGTCGATGGGCGGTTCACCGTCCAACCTCCGATGCCGGGGGGAGGTGTCGCAAATGGCGGTACGGGAGTTCACCGATGACTGGGGTACGGAGTGGCGCGTGTGGGACGTGACGCCCGAAGTGATGCACCCCATCACCCGGAGCGAGGACTACATGAAGAAGCTCCAGGATGGCTGGCTGGCGTTCGAGTCGACCACGGAGAAGCGCCGGCTGCCGGCGCCGTATCCGGGGGATTGGACCGAGTACGATCTGAAGCACCTTGAGCAGTTGTGTCAGCGCGCCACACCTGTCTTCCGCAAGCCACAGACGCCGAACGGCGAACAGCGAGCCGCCGTGGCGGGGGAGATCGAGCGCGAGGCGTTCGTGAAGGCCGGAGAGGTCCGCACCTTCTCGAGCCCGCGAGGGCGGGAGTGGACGGTGCGCGTCCACGAGTGCCTGGACCGCGCCGGCCGTCCATCCAGGGTGCTGCGCTTCACCTCGGGCGACGTGGTGGCCGAACTCACGGACTGGCCGCCGGAGTGGCGGGAGGCGACGATGCGCGACTTCGCGGTGATGCTGCTCGATGCCGAACCCAGGCGGCGGTCGACCGTCGCGGGACAGCAGCGGCGCCGGGAAGATCGCGCGGATTAGCCAGCAGTTCACTTCACATCACGGAGACGCCATGTCACTGACGGTCGAGCAGCGCACGCATCTGGAGCACCGACTGCGCGACGAGCGCGCCCGCGCGGTGGAACTGTTGAACGGAATCGCCGACGCGCGAGGCAAGCCGAGCCAGCACGAGGAGGCCGGCGACCTGTCGCTGATGCCTTCGCATGCCGCCGACCTCGGCACGGACACGATGAACCAGGAGCTCGACGAGTCCAACGCCGCGCGCGCGTCGCGCGAGCTGGCGGACATCGACTCGGCCCTCGACCGCCTCTACAAGACGCCGGAAAAGTTCGGGCTGTGCGAGGAGAGCGGCCGCGAGATTCAGTACGAGCGGCTGGTCGTGATCCCGTGGGCACGCACGTGCGACGACTGAGGGTCGGACCACTCGTCGAGCCCCGCGTCGCGCCCTTCAGTCAGCCGACCTGACGCTCCGCCGACGAATCGACC
>JALYXJ010000036.1 GCA_030947165.1 Gemmatimonadota bacterium | reverse complement strand
CCAGCGCACGGTCGGCGATGGCGGTGAGGCGGGCGGCCAGCGGCGACGCGAGATCGGCCTCGCCGGGAAGGGCGAGACACGCCTGACGAACCGCCAGCAGGTGGCCGGCGAGGTTGCCGCTATCCACGGTGGACACGTACGCCGGCTCGAGCACGTGGAGATCGTGCAGGTCGTACCAGTTGTAGAAGTGCCCGCGAAAGCGGCGAATCCCCGCGAGCGTCGCGAAGGTGAGCTCCAGCCGGCGCGCCATGTCGTCGGCGTCGATGATGCGCAGCTCATACGCACTGACGATGGCCAGCAACTGCAAGCCGATGTTGGTGGGCGACGTCCGCATCGCGACCACCGGCGCCGGGTCGTCCTGATAGTTGTCGGGGGCGAGCCAGTGCGTCTCCTCCCCCACGAAGCGATCGAAGTAGGCCCAATGCAGCCGTGCGTACCGCAGCGCCAGGGCACGGGACCCGGCGGACAGCGTACGCCCTGGCAGTGCCGGCGGCCGGCTCAGCGCGCGCGCGATGAACGGGGACACCATCCACAGCACCGCTAGCGGGAGCACCGCGCCAGCCAACGGCAGCATTGGCTCGTTGGATCTCGCCCCCTGCCAGGCAACGAACACCGACAACGCAACCGTGAACGCCAACGCCGGCCACATGGCCCGGACGATCCCGCGGATCGAGTTGGAAACCGACCGCTCGGCACCCGACGCCGTCTGCCACTCGAGGAGACGCCGATGCGTGACCGCCAGGCGCCAGAGCGTGCGGCTGATCGCGCTCGCCGACACCCAAGCCTGATGCGGCAGGAACGCGAGCGCGAGCCCAATCTGCTGCGCGCTGACGACGGCGTCGTGCCCGACCGCCCCGTAATAGGCACGCCATGACCGGTCGAGTGGGGGCCGGACGAGCGCGATCAGCAGCGCCAGCAGCCAGGGTGCCGCCACGAGCGTCACCGCGATGAGCGTCCACCGCGCCGGAGAGCCCGGGAGGACCATCCATCCGGCGACGAGGAGGGCCAGCTGCGCGATCTCGAGAATGCTGCGCCGGAGATTGTCGAAGATCTTCCAGCGCGCGAGCAGCGGAAGCCGGTTGCGCTCCGGTCCATGCTCGCCCGACACCCACCGGGTGAGCCAGCCCAGCAGCTGCCAGTCGCCACGAATCCAGCGCCGCTTGCGGCGCACGAAGCTCAGGTACTGCGCCGGGTAGTCGTCGTACAGCACGATGTCCGTCGCCAACCCCGCGCGCGCGTAGCTGCCCTCGATCAGATCGTGGGAGAGCAGGGTGTTCTCGGCGAAGCGGCCGTGCGTGGCCTGCTCGAACGCATCGACGTCGTAGATCCCCTTGCCGGTGAAGCTGCCTTCGCCATAAAGGTCCTGATAGACGTCCGACACCGCAGTCGTGTAGGGGTCCACCCCCGGATGGCCGGAGTGAATCGACGCGAAGCGCGAGCGATGCGCGCTGGGGAGCGAGACGCCCACGCGCGGCTGCAGGATGCCATACCCGCGAACGACGCGACCGCTGACCTCGTCGTACTGGGCGCGATTGAGTGGGTGGGCGATCGTCCCAACGAGCACGCGGGCCGCGCCCGGTGGAAGTACAGTGTCGGCGTCGAGCGTGATGACGTAGCGACATTCCTGGAGCGGCGCCGGGCGCCCGACGATGCTGGCGAAGCCACTCGTTCCACCGCGAAGGAAGCGGTTGAATTCGCCCAGCTTGCCGCGTTTGCGTTCCCAGCCCATCCACGTTCCCTGCCGCTCGTTCCAGCGGCGCGGCCGATGAAACAAATAGAACGCGTCGTTAGTGCGCGGCGCGTAACGGGCATTGAGCGCCTTCACGCCTGCTTCCGCCGCGCGCAGAATCGCCGCGTCCTCGGGACGCGTCTCCGTGTCGGCGTCGTTGAAGTCCGTCAGCAGGGCGAAGTGCAGATGCGCATCGCGGTTGGCGAGGAACTGCACCTCCAGATGCTCCAGCGCCTCGTTCGCCTCCGACTCGCTGCCGAGGAGCGTGGGCACCACGACCGCGGTCCGCAGGACGGCAGGAATACCCTCCGGCGCATCCAGGTCGAGCTTCGGAAGGCGCCGCGGAGGAAGAAACGAGGTGATCAACTGGTTGACGAGGGTGACGGCCACGTCGCTCGCCGGGATGAGCGCCAGCACGAAGACGAGCGCGGAGGCGGCCCATTCCGTTGGCGACGCGAGCGCGATCACCATGGTGAGGACCGCGATCGTCCCCAGCACGATGCCACCGACGAAGATCACGTTCGGATGGCGCCGGATCCATCGGTCCACGGCCTCGCCAGGCTTCGCCCGATAGGCGCAGGCACGCTCGAGCAGCGGGCGACCCTCGTCGACGAGGTAGTAGCCGACGTGGCCGCGACGCAGATGGGCGGCGTCCGTGCTCAGCGCTTCGCGCGCGAGGGTGATGGCGCGCCGCGCGATCGTCGGCTCATCGATGCGGGTGCGTTTGGCGATGCGCTCCACCGCGTGGCGGTAGTGATCGCGGGTCGCGAACGTCATCGTGGCGTAGAACCCCGACGGGTCGTCGCGCAGCACGCGTTCCATGGCGCTCTGGTGCTCGACGAACGTACGCCAGTCGGCGTGGGTGATCGCGCGCAGACTCGTGATGCTGTTGGCCATCATGAGCTGCGTCAGCGCCAGCCGCTGCGTCGCGAGCGCGCCGGCGTCTTCGGCCGTCAGTGCCTCTTCGCCCAGCCACTCCTCCAGCCGCATCAGCGGTGGATGCGCGCCGCGAATCGGCCGGAGCTGCTGGAGCAGACGAGCCACCACCGTCGCCGACAGCGTGGGCGGAGCGGCGATGAAGGAATCGAGGATCCGGCGCATGGCGCGCGGGCCGTCGTCTCGTGCCAGCTGAATTCGCTCCACCCAGCGATCGGCCTCCTCCACCTCATCCAGCCGCTGCACCGTCCGCAGCGTCATCCGGCGCACGCTCTCGAGGCAGCCAAGGCGCAGCATGGCCGGAATCGCCCACAGCTCGCCGATGGACAGCGACACCGCCTGCTGGAAGGCGCTCGTGAACAGCTCCACGTTGTCGAGATCGACGCGGCCTTCGGTGTGCGAGATCAGCGTGATCGCCAGCTCGTACACACGCGGATAGCCGGCGAGCGGGCCCTCGGCGAGCACGGGCAGCTCGCGATAGTACCCTTTCGGGAGGCTCTCGTGGACCTCGCGAATGTGTTCCTGCACGACGTGGAAGTTGTCGAGGAGCCACTCGCCGGCCGGTCCGACGTCACCGCCATGCGCCGCGTAGTCGGCGAGACGCACGTGGGCGTCGTCGAGAATGCTCCGCGTCGAGGTGAGGCGCGCGAGCAGTGGCGCGCTCGCCCCCTGCCATCGCTCCGGGCTGACGCGCTGCGCGCGCGCGATAGTGAGGGCGCGTTCGGCCAGTCGGTCGGCGCCGAGCGGCTCGCCGCGGATGGGGCCGGCGAGGAGCTCGTCAGCCGCCGGGGTCAGCCGTGGACGCAGGACGCGGAGCAGGGGAGCGAGCGTGGAAGCGACGATTGGCATCCTCGTAGGAAGGCGCCGCTCGTAACCGCGACGCCGGGGGCGAGATCACGTCCGGACCAGGTGCGCCGTGACGGCCGCGAGGAATTCCTTGTACCGCATCGGCTTTCCAATGTAACCATCGCATCCAGCCGCCCGGATCCGCTCCTCGTCGCCCTTCATCGCCAGCGCGGTCAGCGCGATGACCGGAATCGAGCGGGTCGTCTGATCCCGTTTGAGGAGTCCGGTCGCCTCGAGACCGTCCATGCCCGGAAGCTGGATGTCCATGAGGATGAGCTCGGGATGGTCGCTCCGGGCGAGGGCGAGCCCCGCCTCGGCGTTCGAAGCGCTGATGACGGTGTGCCCCGCCGATTGGAGCAGAAAGGTCGCCAGCTTCAGGTTGTCGGCGTTGTCCTCGATGATCAATACATTGGCCATCAGGCCGCCGCCGGCCGGCCGGCCATGGCGCGTCGCACCTCCGCCGTGAAGCGTCCTGAATCGAAGCCGGCCTTCTCCACGATCGTCGTGACGTAGCCGTTGAGCCGGGTACGATCGTCGGCCGTGATCTTCTTGGCTGTGACGATGACCACGGGGATACGAGCCGTGGCGGGATCGGCGTTGAGCGCCTCGACCACGTCGAAGCCATTCACCTCAGGCATCATGAGATCCAGCAGGATCAGATCGGGCAGCTCGCGACGCGCAATGTCGATCGCTTCTCGGCCGCCCAATGCACGGAGCACGGTGCTGGCGAGGCCCTTGATGCGCACCGCCACCAGCTCGACGGCCTTGGGATCGTCGTCCACCACGAGCACCTTGAGCGTCTGACCAGTCGCGAGCGGGGAGAGACCGATCTGCACGAGTGCCTCCGACAGCTCGCGGCGGGAGATCGGCTTCTGCATGACGGCCGCGGCACCGAGCGCGAAGCCTTTGCTGTGATCGGGCAGAATCGAGATGATGACCACAGGAATGCGCCGCAAGTCGGGCAGTTCCTTGAGCCGGCCGAGCAGCTCCCACCCGTCCAGATGGGGCAGCATGATGTCCAGGGTGATGAGCGAGAGCGGTCGTTCGGCCGCGATGGCGAGCGCCGATTCCGCGGTGTCGGCATGCAGCACCTCGAATCCTTCGCTTTCGAGCTGCACACGAATCAGCTCGGCGGAATTGGGATCGCCTTCGACGACGAGTGCGGTCCGCTCGCCGGCGGCCACGGTCACTCGCCGCGCGCCAGTGCCGTCGGGAGAGACGACGGTCTCCTCCTCAGAAGGTCGCGTCGGCAGCCAGACGGTGAAGCAGGAGCCTTCGTCGACCGCACTCTCCACTGCGACCGCCCCGCCGTGCAGCTCGGCGAGCAACTTGATCATGGCGAGACCGAGTCCGGTGCCCTCGAACTTGCGACC
>JALYXJ010000024.1 GCA_030947165.1 Gemmatimonadota bacterium | reverse complement strand
AGTCGCACGCACCCGCATTCCCTTACGCCCGCGGCGCTTCCGGCGCCGCGCTTCGCGCTCGGGTGGGCGTCGCTCGTCTGCGCTATCTCCACCCTGGCGCTCGGTTTTCCGGCGCTCGGCGGCAAGTTTCTGGTGACGCCGGCAAGCGACCAGTACATGGCCGGCTTCGCCTTCCGGGAATTCGGAGCCAGCACGTTGCACCAGACCGGGAGCTTCGCTCTCTGGAATCCCTATCTGTTCGGTGGTCTGCCGTACGTCGCCGCGATGCACGGTGACATCTTCTATCCGACATTCCTGCTGCGAATGCTGCTGCCGACCGACGTCGCGATGACGTGGGGCTTCATGCTCCACGTCTTTCTCGCGGGTCTCTTCACCTACCTCTTTCTTCGCGCGTGGGGCTTCGGATTCGCGCCGGCACTGGCGGGGGGCGTCGCCTACATGATGAGCGGCGCGGTCGCAGGACTGGTCTCACCCGGGCACGACGGGAAGCTCTACATCACGGCCCTCTTTCCGCTCGCACTCTGGATGGTGCTACTCGCCGTGCGCGATGGACGGAGCGCGGCGTACGGCGCGCTGGCGATCGTCGTCGGCCTCGCCGTGCTCACGCCGCATCCGCAGCTCCTGCAGTACCTGTTGCTCGGCACTGGTGCGTTCGCCCTGTTCGTCGCGTTCACCTCTGCTGAAGGCGCGGACCGACTGCCGAGGGACGTCGCGATCCGCCGCCTGGGAATCGCGCTGGCAGCAGTGGCGCTCGGGATGGCCATCGGGGCGATCCAGTATCTGCCCGTGCGTGAATACGTCCCGTGGTCTCCCCGCGCCGGCGGGCGGGGCTATGCTTTTGCGACGAACTTTTCACTCCCGATCGAGGAACTCGTCAACTTCTATCTCCCGCAATTTTCCGGCATTCTTTTCCGCTACTGGGGGCGCAACGGCTTTCACCTGCACAGCGACTACGCTGGTGTTGTCGCGCTACTGCTGGCCGCAGCGGCCTTCGGAAAGGGAGCGGGACGGATCGGATTTCAGCGCTTCTGGAGCGGCACGTTGGTCGTGACAGTCCTCTGGGCGCTGGGCGGTTCGACTCCCTTTTACCACGTCATCTATGCTCTGGTGCCTGGAACCAAATTCTTCCAAGCACCGAGCACGATCCTCTACATCGTGTCCTTTTCGATCGCCATGCTCGCCTCAGTTGGAATGGAGCGAGTCCTGTCCCGACAGCTCAGCGCACGGTATTTCATGGGTTGGATCATTGGCGCCGCAGTCGTGGCGCTGTTGGCGACCGTCGGCCTGTTCGGGAACATCGCGCAGGCCGTCGCCCTTCCGGGACGTGCGGAGCTGGTCTCTGCGAACGCATCAGCGTTGACCGCCGGCGCCTGGCGCTCATTTCTGTTCGTCGCACTCGCTGGGGGACTCGGCCTCGCGTGGATGCGCGAGCGTGTCCCGTCCCGAACCCTCGCCTATGGGTTGGTGACACTTCTGGTGGTCGACTCGTGGAGCGTGCTCCGCGAGTACTGGGGCTTCTCTCCTCGGGCGTCGGTGATCTTTGCGAGCGACGCGACGCTCGATTATCTGAAGCGGCAGCCGCAGCCCGGTCGCGTGCTGACCTTCCCGCTATCGGAGGACATGGCCTGGCACGATCCCTTTCTCAAGCTGGACGGGCTGATGATCCACCGTATCCGGTCAGCCATCGGGTATCACGGGAACGAGTTGGAGCGCTACGATCAGCTCGCCGGAGCAGATCAGGGATACGCGAAGACTCTGCTCGATCCGGGGTTCTGGCACATCGCCAACGTCCGCTTCCTGCTGACGAACGTCGCGGACATCCCGAAGGCCGCCGAGCTGGCGCCGCTGCAGGGAGCGAAACGCGTGGCCGGCCCGGTCAAGGATGCCGCGGGTACGACGGTCTCGCTGTTCGAGCTCCCGGGCGACAACCCGGCGGCGTGGATTACCCCGGTGATCGTCAAGGCTCCTGACGACCAGATACTGCCGACGCTCTCCGATCCCCGATTCGACCCTCGTCGCTACGCGCTCGTGGACACGTCCTCGCGCGCACCCTCGCAACAGATCAGCTCCCCGCCGGTCCCCCTTCCGATCGTGGCGACGGTGGGCCGCTACGATCCCGGGCACATCCAGATATCCCTTGGTGCGCCGGCGCCCTCGGGCTCGGCGCTGATGGTGAGCGAGAATTACTATCCGGGTTGGCGCGCTACGGCGGACGGGAAGCCGGCGGAGGTGACCCGCGCCGACTACTCCTTCATGGCGGTGGTGCTTCCGGCGGGAGCTCGAGCGGTAGAGCTAACCTTCCGGAGTGCGTCCTACGAGACGGGACGAAACATCACCCTCGCCGCCCTCCTGATCGCCGTGCTGATGGCGCTCGGAGGTCTGATCGTGGACCGAAGAGAAAGGATGCCGCCCGGTGGCTGATCGCGTGCTCGTCGTGGTGCCGACCTACAATGAGCGGCAGAACATCGCGCGGCTCATCGAGGTCGTCATGGCGCTGGAGCCTCCCTTCGAGATCCTCGTGGTGGATGATGGATCGCCCGATGGGACGGGGGCGATCGCGGATGAGGTCGCCTCGCGAAACCCCCGGGTGCATGTCCTGCATCGCGCATCGAAGATGGGGCTCGGCACAGCCTACCTGGCGGGTTTTCGCTGGGCTCTGGAGCGCGACTTCGCGTTCGTCTTCGAGATGGACGCGGACTTCTCTCACGACCCGGGTCACCTTCCGCGCTTGCTGCTGGCCGCGCGCGATGCCGACATCGTCCTGGGGTCCCGCTATCGCGATGGCAAGGTGACGGTCGTGAACTGGCCGATGTCCCGCCTCATGCTCAGCTATGGCGCCAACATCTATGCGCGCTTCGTCACCGGCCTCCCGCTGTTCGACGCGACCGGTGGCTTCAAGTGCTTTCGGCGGAAAGTGCTCGAAGCGATCGATCTAAGTGCTGTCAAATCCAATGGTTATGCGTTCCAGATCGAGATGAGCTTCAGGGCGTGGCGCAAAGGATTCCGGCTCAGCGAGATCCCGATCATCTTCACCGACCGCGCCGAGGGACAGAGCAAGATGTCGGGGAAGATCGTGCGCGAGGCGATCTTCATGGTCTGGCGGCTCCGTTGGTGGGCGGTGAGCGGAAAGGTGTGATGCCCTCCAGTGTCGGGCGGCCGTTCTTCAAGATGAGTGGGTCGGGCAACGACTTCATCTTCTTCGATTGTCGCTCGGAGCCGTGCTCGGAGCTGCGGCGCCCCGACGTCATCCGATCTCTGTGCGCCCGCGGGGAAGGGATCGGGGCCGACGGCGTTGTGCTCCTGGAGCGATCCACGAGCGCCGATCTGGCCATGACCTACTTCAATAGCGATGGCACACTCGCCTCGCTCTGCGGCAACGCCTCGCTGTGCACAGTGAGTCTCGCCGCCGTGCTCCGCGAGGGCAGCGCCCAACGGGTGCGCGTCGAGACCGGCAGCGGCGTCCTCGAGGGACAGCTTCGCGATGGCTTACCCGAGATCGAGTTGCAGCCCGTGGCGGACGTAAGACCGGACCCCGGGATCGCTCCGGCCGCCAGCGAGAGCCGGATCGGCTTCGCGTTCGCTGGGGTTCCTCACCTGGTCGTGCTCTGCGCCGACGTCGAGCAGATCGACCTCAGCGGACGCGGCGCGACGCTCAGGCACCACTCCTCCTTGCCGGAAGGCGCCAACGTCAACTTTGTCGCCGCCGGGGAGGGGGGACGATGGCGCATCCGGACCTTCGAGCGCGGGGTCGAAGGAGAAACGCTGGCCTGTGGGACGGGGGCGGTCGCTGCGGCGATCCTGCTCTCGGCGTGGGGCTCGTCGAGCCCATGCCCGCTCGTCGAGCTGGAGACCCGCTCGAGACGCATTCTGGGGGTCCGGCTGCGCCGGTCCGAAGACGCGTGGTATCCGGCTCTCCGCGGCGAGGGGCGGCTGGTGTATCGCGGGACTCTCGCAGA
This sequence comes from Gemmatimonadota bacterium, assembly GCA_030947165.1. Next base: position 1,007 of record JALYXJ010000024.1, on the reverse strand, counting down.
TCTTGGCTGATCGCGGCAACCCAACTGCGGCGAGGCGAGCGGGACAAAGTGGATCACTCAGCGGCTGTAACAGTACACCCAACAAACTGTTACAACATACTTACACCCGGGGAGCCGGCGCTTCTCCACATTCCTCCACCGGGTGTAGTTTACATAACATATCTTATACGTAGTACAGATCGGCCCTGGGAGCGCCCTCGCGGCCCGTCCCGCCCACCCGAATGGCTATCCCTTGGTCGCCCCCGTCGCCTCGAGCTCACCCAGCCGAACGCGAGCTTCGGCTGCCACCGGACCCTTGGGATCGATCGCCAGAAGCGCCCAGATCTTCCTGGCCTCGGCCAGCTTCCCACTGGCCGTGTACGCCCGCGCAGCGTTCGCCAGGTAGTTGTCGTGATCGGCCCTGAATTCCGTCTTGTCCGCCGCCAGACGATAATGCTGTGCAGCCTCGGCGAGCTTCCCGAGCTCCTCGTAGCCCACTCCGATCAGGTTCTCGGCAGACGCGGCCAGAAACCGGTCGGTAGAGGTGGTCAGCCCCTTCAAGGCGTCTATCCCCGCCTGAAAAGCCCCCTCCTCGTAGTGGACTTCGGCCAGGAGCAGAGCGCCCTGCTTGGCGGCTGGGGTACCGTCGAAAGTCCGGACAAGCCTCTCCAGGTCGCTCTGCGCGAGCTTGGCGTTGCCCGCGGCGATGCTGTTCTCTGCACCCGCGAGCGCCTTCGCCGCATTCTCATCGCGAACGAGGCGCGTTCGCGAGTAGAGCCAGCTCGCGGCCCCCACCCCCAGAACCAGCGCAACGCCGATCGTCACCTCGCGCGTGTGAGTGGCGGCCCAATCCAACAGTCCCTGCGTGCGCTCCTCGAAGCCCGATCGCTCTGCCCCGCTGCCAGTCATTCGCCTTCCCGTGCGTGAGGTTGAGTCGGCGGCGCGCCGATGGGCGCGCCAGTGCCCCTGGGGTGACTCGAACACCCGGCCAACGGTTTAGGAAACCGCTGCTCTATCCACCTGAGCTA
>JALYXJ010000500.1 GCA_030947165.1 Gemmatimonadota bacterium | reverse complement strand
CGTCGCATCTGTACGAGATTGCCATGGACGTGGATGGCAGCCGCGGCGCCACGCTGCCCCTCCAGCTCCCCGTGTGGTCGCCGGGCCGCTACGCACGCATGGACTTCGCGAAGAACGTCCAGCAGTTCACCGCGACCGACGCGAGCGGTGCGCCGCTCACCTGGGCCAAATCGGACGGCTCGCGCTGGGTCGTGAATACGCGCGGCGTGCGCGGCGTCCGCGTTCGCTACAAGTCGTTCGACAACGCGCTCTCCGGCACGTTCAGCGTGCTCGATACCGCGCACGCCAACTGGAACGGCGCGTCGCTGTTCATGTACGTCGAAGGACACAAGCAGGACCCCGTCACGCTCGCCATCACGCCGCCCAGCGGATGGCACATCCTCAACGGCGACACGCGCTCGCCCGACCAGCGTGACTTCCGCTTCGAGAACTACGATCGGCTCATTGACACGCCTACCGAGATCGCGCCGGCGATCATGGTGGACTCGTTCTACGTGGATGGGAAGAAGTATCGCACGATGGTTCACCATAACGGTGTGGCGCCCGCCGACGTTCGCCACCGCTTCGTCGGCGACGTCGAGAAGCTCGTGCGCTACGAGAATGGCGTGTTCGGCGCGCCGCCGCTGGAGCAGTACACCTTCCTGTTCAACATCGGGTACGCCGGCGGCGATGGGATGGAGCATCTGTACTCCACGCAGATCATCAACCGACGGCCGTGGGCCGATTCGATCGCCGTGCTCCCCGGCATCGGCACCGCCGCGCACGAGTACTTCCACGTCTGGAACGTGAAGCGCGTCCGGCCCGCCGCTCTCGGGCCCTTCGATTACACGCGCGAGCAGTATCAGCCGAGCCTGTGGGTGGCCGAGGGATGGACCCAGTATTACGGGCAGGCGGCGCTGCACCGGAGCGGCGTCACCGGTCTGGACGAGTTCTATCGCAGCATGGCGGGCATCGTGCGCGACAACCTCACTGCCCCCGGTCGCAAGGAAGTGTCCGCCCGAATGGCATCGTTCCACGCCCCCTTCTGGGACGGCGCGGCGCAGCAGCAACCGACCAACGGCGCCAACACTTTCTTCAGCTACTACACGAAAGGCTCAGGGCTCGCGCTCTACCTCGACCTGCTCATCCGGCAAAAGAGCGGGAACCGCCGCTCGCTCGACGACGTTTTCAATACGCTGAAGCGTCGCACGTGGAACGCCCCGAATGCCTCGTACTATCTCCAGGGCAGGGGCTACACGGAGCTCGACGTCGAACGTGCCGCCACCGACGTGGTGGGAGAAGACATGCATCCATGGTTCGACCGCTACGTCGGCGGCACCGATGACCTCGATTACGACGCGCTGCTGGCCGGGGCCGGGCTCCGCGTGGTGCGCGGCGACGCGTGGCGCATCGAGGAGATTCCGGATGCGACGCCCGCGCAGCGCGCCGTGCGCGATGGATGGAGCTCGGGACGCCACGGCTGAGCGTTTGCAGGAGGGTGCGGGCTGTGCTCTCTGTGTCCTCTGTGGTTTATCAACTGCTGGAGCAATGGAAAACCACCGAGAGCAGAGGACACAGAGAGGACTCCTCCGCTGTCCCGGTTCTGTTCAACTACGATGTCCGCTGATCCCGCCGCTCCGCGCGCACTGCTCCTCACCGAAGCGCTCGACTCGCTTCCCGATGCGGTGACGGTGCTCGACTACGACTTCCGCGTGCGCTATCTCAACGCGACGGCCGCACGGACTCTGCGCGACGGCGGCATCGCGCCGGAGTCGATCGTTGGGAAAGTCCTGTGGGACGCCGTGCCGGCGGCACTCGGCTCGGAATGGGAGACCTCGCTGCGACGTGCCGCCGCCGAGCGTGTCACCGTCACGTTCGAGCGGTACGCGCCCACGATGGGACGCTGGACGGAGACACGCATCGTTCCGTCGGCCGCTGTGATCACGGCCTACACCCGCGACATGACGGAGCGCCACGATGCCGAGCGTCGCGCCGAGGAGAGCCGCGCACTGCTGGACGCGATCCTCAACAACACCACGGACGCCATCTTCGTGAAGGACCTCGAGGGTCGCTACCTCGCGATCAACCGCGCGGGAGCCGCGTCGCTCAATCGCACCCCCGAGGAGGTGGTGGGACACACGAACTTCGACTTCCTCGCGCCGGAGATGGCCGAGACCCTGCGGCAGGGGGAGCTCGAAGTGCTGCGCACCGGCGCGACCGTGCAGCGCGAAGACCACGTGCACGCCGACAGCGCGTCGCGGTACTACCTCTCGGCGCGCGGGCTCTGGCGCGACGCGGAAGGTGTGATCGCCGGCATCGTCGGCATCGCCACGGACATCACCGAGCGCCGCCGGCGCGAGAAGGCCAACTCGCTGCTCGCCGACGCCGGGCGCGTGCTGGCTGAATCGCTCGACTTCCGGATCACGCTCAATGCCGTGGCCCGCCTCGTCACCCCGGCGCTCGCCGACTGGTGCACCGTGGTGATTCAGAATGCCGACGGAGAGCTCGAGACGCTGGCGGTCGCGCACGCCGATCCGGAAAAGGTGACGTGGGCGCGCGAGGTGGGCGACCGCTATCCCATCGACGCGTCGTCACCAACCGGCGTGCCCAACGTCGTGCGCACCGGCGTGTCCGAGGTGTACACCCACATCACCGACGCGATGGTCGTCGGTGCGGCGAAGGATGAAGAGCACCTCGACATGTTGCGCCACCTCGGCATGCGGTCCGTGATGATCGTCCCGATCCAGGCGCACGGCCGCACGCTCGGCGCCCTTACGCTCATCGGCGCCGAATCGGGGCGGCACTTCACCGACGCCGACCTCCCGATTGCCGAGGAGCTGGCGCGCCGCAGTGCGCTCGCGATCGAGAACGCCGAGCTGTTTCAGGCCGCGGCGGCGGCGAATCGGGCCAAGTCCGAGTTCCTCGCCAGCATGAGCCACGAGCTGCGCACCCCACTCAACGCGATTCTCGGATACACCTCGCTGCTCGCCGACGGGATCACCGGTCCCATCAGCCCCGCGCAGCAGGAACAGCTGCTCCGTATCCGCGCCAGCGCCACCCACCTTCTGGGCCTCATCGACGAGGTGCTCAGCTTCTCGCGCCTGGAGGCGGGACGCGAGCAGCTCTCCATGCACGACGTAGACGCGCGGAGTGTGTTGGACGAGGCGGCGGCCCTCGTGCGTCCGATGGCCGCGGCCAAGCAGCTCCCGCTGGAGATCGATCCGCCCTCTGCGACCGGCGAACCCCTGCATCTGGAGTCCGACATCCTCAAGCTGCGTCAGATCCTCGTCAACCTCCTCACGAACGCGGTGAAGTTCACCGATCACGGCTCCGTGCGCCTCTCTGCGCAGGCCGACGGGGACGATGTCGTGTTCGTCGTGACCGACACCGGCATCGGCATTCCGGCCTCGCACCTCGAGCACGTGTTCGATGCCTTCTGGCAGGTGGAACAAGCCGCCTCACGCCGTGTCGGCGGCACCGGGTTGGGATTGAGCGTCACGCGACGCCTGGCGCGCCTCCTCGGCGGCGATGTCTCCGTGAGCAGCGCCCCCGGTCAGGGCAGCGTATTCACCGTCAGGCTGCCGCGCGCTTCGCGTCCACCTGAGTGACCGGAGCATCGCGCGCGACGGTGATGATCGCGACCCCCGCGAGGATCACCGCCGCCGCGATCACCGTCCGCGACGTCAGGGGCTCCTGCGCCACCAGCCAGCCGAGGAACACCGCCACCACCGGATTCACGTAGGCATACGTCGCCGCCTTGGCCGCGGTCGTGTGCGCGAGGAGGTAGAGGTACGCCGTGAAGCCGACCAGCGATCCGAAGGTGACGAGGTACAGAAAGCCGATCCACGACATCGCTGATGCGTGCGCGAGGTCGAGCTGCGAGACCTCGCCGCCGAGCGTTCCGGCGAACAGCAGGCACAGGCCGCCGGCGAGCATTTGCGTCCCGGAGCCATTGTTGGGCGAGCTGGGACGCGGCGCACGCTTGATGTGGAGCGACCCGACAGCCCACGAAAGCGATCCGAACATCAGCACCCCCGCTCCTACGAGGCTGACATCGCCGCTGCCGTGCAACACGTCGGGGC
>JALYXJ010000475.1 GCA_030947165.1 Gemmatimonadota bacterium | reverse complement strand
GCGCGCGCTCGCGCGCGAGCCGGAGTCGGGACAGGCATTCTCCGCCGAGCTCGCGTCGGTGCGCGGGGGCCATGCGCTGCTCGACGCGGAGATGGTGCGACTGCGAAAGGCGATCGGGGACGCGCCGGCGGATCTCGAGGAACGCTCGCGCCATCTCGTGGAGCGTATGGCGCTCGCCCTGCAGGCGGCCACCCTGATCCGCAGCGGCAACGTCGCGATCGCCGACAGCTTCTGCGAGAGTCGATTGGGTCCGAAGCATGGGTTTGCGTTTGGAACGCTGCCCTCCGATGCGCCGATCGATGCGCTCGTCGAACGGGCATTTCCCGAATAGCGTTGGGTCGCGCCGGTCGGAAGATCAAGAGCGTGGTACTGCTCCACCATCGAGCGGATCGCTCCGTGTGCATCCATGAAGCCCAAATGGCCCTCCACGCTGCCTGCGGTGAGGAGGCATCGTTCCTTTACTCACCGAGTTCCAATGAAGGGCTGGCGTCCTTCTTTTCCTGCAGGGCTGACTTTGGTGCACCAGACGGCGCACTCTCGGTAGCCGAGCAACACCACAAGAAGAAATCGTCCCGCCAACAGCGCGTAAGAGTAAAGGATGGATGCCCGACTGGTCGACTTGCCTGGCGGGCCATTAGGCGGATTGCAGCCGCGAGGAGCGATCCGCTCGATGCTGGAGCAGTGCCGGCTGTTGACCTTGCGACCGCCGCGCGGAACCTCGATGATCAGGGCCCATCGAACGATGAGGATCAACATGAGGAAATCGATCTCGCGTCTCGTTCTCGCCGCGTTTCTCGCCACGAGCGCAGTGCCCGGCTTCGCACGCGCGCAGGCCGATCGGCCGCGGCTCGGCTTCGCCCCCGATCGGCTGGCACGCATCGACCGGTTCCTGCAGCAGGCGGTGGATTCCGGGCGCATCGCCGGCGCCGTCGCACTGGTGCTGCGTGACGGACAGGTGGCGTACGAACGGTCGGTCGGCTGGTCCGACAGGGAGAGCGGCCGGCGCATGACGTCCGACGCGATCTTCCGGATCGCGTCCCAGACGAAGGCCCTCACGAGCACCGCGGTGATGATGCTCGTCGAGGAAGGAAAGATCGCACTCGGCGATCCAGTGAGCCGGTTCATTCCAGCGTTCGCGCACACCACCGTGGCGTCGCATGCCGACAGCGGACGCACCGTGATGCCGGCGAGACGCGAGATCACCATCAAGGATCTCCTCACGCATACCTCGGGCATCTCCTACGGCACCGACGCGTTCGTCGCATCGCAGTACGCCGCCAAGGGACTCGGCCCGGCCGCGGGGCGGGGCTGGTACACCGCCGACAAGAGCGAGCCGGTTTGCCAGACGATGGAGCGGCTCGCATCGCTCCCGTTCGTGGCGCAGCCAGGCGAGACGTGGGTCTACGGCTACAACACGGATGTCCTCGGCTGCGTCGTCGAGCGCGCATCCGGCGTGCCGCTCGACGCGTTCATTCGCTCGCGCATCACCGCGCCGCTCGGCATGCGCGACACGCACTTCTTCCTGCCTCTCGACAAGCGCGCGCGGCTCGCCACCGTGTACGCGAGCGACAGCACCAACCACATCACCCGCGCGCCGGCCGGCCCGTACGGGCAGGGCGATTACGTGGACGGGCCGCGCCGCAGCTTCTCCGGCGGCGCAGGACTGCTTTCCACGGCGCGCGACTACGCACGCTTTCTGGAGATGATGCTCGAGCGCGGCGCGTTGGACGGTACGCGGCTGCTCTCGCCCAAGACGGTGGACGTGATGACGACGAACCAGAGCGGCACGCTCATGTCGCAGAACGGTACCGGCTTCGGGCTCGGCTTCCAGACCACCGACCGCCTCGGTGCCGATGGTCTCGCGTCGGTTGGCACTTTCGGATGGGGTGGAGCGTACGGCAGCACGTACAAGGTGGATCCCGCCGAGCGCCTGGTCATCGTGTTCATGATCAACCAGCTCCCGAACCGCACGGACGTGGCGGCCAAATTCCCCACGCTCGTGTATCAGGCGCTCGTCGAGCCGCGCGTGGTCGTGGGGGCGCGGGTGCCCTAGATGCACGCCATCCTGCACGATTTCCCCGTGTTCGCCACGATCGCCGCCGTATTCGATGCCGTGAGCATCCCCGCCGGGCTCGACCGATGGTGGACGCTCAGCTCGTCGGGGCGGCCGATTCGAGGGAACGATGCTGGAGCTCGACTTCGGCCCGAACTACCAGTGGCAGGCGGTGGTGACGCGCTCCGATCCCCCGGTGCTGTTCGAGCTCAAGTTCGAGAATGCCATGGCCGACTGGCTAGGCACGCACGTGCGGTTCGAGCTGAGCGACTCCGGCGGCAAGCAGACCGGCGTGCGGTTCGCACATACCGGGTGGGCCGAAGTCACGGAGCACTACCGCATTTCCTCCTTCTGCTGGGCGATGTACCTTCGGCTGATGAAGCGCGCCGTCGAGCACGGCGAGTTCGTTCCCTACGAGAAGCGGCTCGACGTCTGATCCGCCCCCCCGTTCACCTGCCTTGCACTTGTTGAGAGGATCAATGTCCAGCCACGCACCAGTCCGGCCCGTGACGACCTGCCACGCCTGCGGTAAGACAATCGACGCACAGGCGGTGGTGTGCACCGGCTGCGGCGTCATGCAACCCGCCGCCCGAGCGCTCGACACCGAGCGGAAGCTGCTCCCCGTCTTCCTGCTCGCCTTCCTGCTCGGCCCGTTCGGCGCGCACCGCTTCTTCGTGGGAAAGACCGGCACCGCGCTCCTGCAGCTGTTCACGCTCGGAGGCCTGGGGCTCTGGGTGCTGTTCGACCTCATCGTGATCATCACAGGCAACTTCACCGACAAGGACGGGCACAAGATCACGGAGTGGACGTAGCTTTGGACTGCAGCCACTGAAGTACACGGGTACGTCGTACCTGGTACCAGGATTGGCAGCTGGCCCAACAAGCCGTCGAGGGCTCTTGGGATGGCGGCCTCTGACCGTCGCAGCGCGACCGAGAGCACGTCGGCCTGGCACGGTTGCTTCCAAGGGCGGCCCGGCATCGCAGGGAGGTGCAGGCCAGTCTCGGTACCAGGTACGACGTACCCGTGTACTGCGGTGTGCTTTCAATCGATGGCCCCGCGCCGCCCCGCCGGAAGCGGCAGCACCGACCGCACCGCGGTCGGGATCTCCGCCACACTCACCGGACGCCGCAGCACGCGGTCCCACGACCCTGCGGGAGTGGCCGACGTCGAACGGGCGAGGAGCATCGTCGGCGGGTGGCCATGAGTGCCGACGAGGTGCTCGAGCCGATCATCGTCGCCCGCCTCGAGCGCCGACTGGTCCACCACGATCAACCGCACCGGTCCGCGGCCGGGCATCGTCACCGGCACCCGCAGCGCGCTTGAGAGATTGCGCGTCCCCACGGCGTCATACCCGGTCTCGCGCAGGGCCGAGCGGAGGAGCGCGCGCGGCCATTGATCGGCCATCACGATGAGCACACGCGGTGGAAACACGCTACCCGCCGACCGTCGCCTCACCGAAGAGTTGCTTGGCGCGCTCGAGCGCGCGCACGAGTGCCTCGACGTCGCCCTCGTCGTTGTACAGATAGAATGACGCGCGGGCCGTGGCCGCCAGACCGAGCCGCCGCATCAGGGGTTGGGCGCAGTGATGGCCGGCGCGGATGCACACCCCGTCCTGATCGAGGATCGTGGCGAGATCGTGCGGGTGAATGTCGGCCACCGTGAAGCTCACCACACCGCTCCGCTCCGAGGGCTTGGGACCGTAGACGCGCAGCCCGTCGATCTGCGACAGACGTTCCGTGGCGAGCCGGACGAGCGCCTGCTCGTGCGCCAGCACGGCGTCCATGCCGATGCCGTCGAGATAGTCGCACGCCGCGGCCAGACCAACGGCGTCGGCGACGTTCGGCGTGCCCGCCTCGAACTTGTGCGGCAGCACGTTCCACGTGGAGTGGTCGTCGCGCACGAACTCGATCATGTCGCCGCCGAATTGATAAGGCGACATCGACTCGAGCAGGGTGCGGCGTCCGATCAATCCACCGATCCCCATCGGCCCGCACATCTTGTGTCCGCTGAACGCGTAGAAATCCGCGCCGAGCGAGTCGAACGAGACGCTCAGGTGCGGCGCGGCCTGCGCGCCGTCGCACACGGTGACGGCGCCGGCCGAATGCGCGATCGCGGCGATCTCGCGCACGGGGTTCACGGTGCCCAGAGCGTTCGATACGTGGCTGAACGCGACGACCTTCGTCCGCCGACTCATCATCGCGCGCAGCGCCGCGAGGTCGACGTGATGATCAGGAGTGAGCGGACACACGAGGAACTTCGCGCCACGCGCGAGGGCGAGTTGCTGCCAGGGGACGAAGTTCGCGTGATGCTCGAGCGCGGTGACGACGATCTCGTCCCCGGCCTTGACGTGCGCCGTGCCCCACGCCGTCGCTACGAGGTTCAGCGCCTCCGTGGTGCCGCGCGTGAAGATGAGGCAGTCCGTGTCGGAGACGCCGAGGAAGCGCGCGATGCGCTCGCGGGCGCCGTGATAGCGCTCCGTGGCGCGCACCGAGAGGTCGTACGCGCCACGGTGCGGGTTCGCGTTGTCATGCTCGTAGTAGTCGCGCATCGCATCCAGCACGGCGCGCGGCTTCTGTGAGGTGGCCGCGGAGTCCAGGTAGTGCAGCGCCGGGCTCGCGGCGAGCAGGGGGAAGTCCGCCCGATATGGGTTACTCATCGACGACGCTCCGCGGGGATGGCGGCCATCGCGCCCAGGAGGATACGTCCCTCCTCGACGCGGACCGAGTACACGGGCAGCGGCTCGGTCGCCGGGTGACGGCGCACGGCACCGCTGCGGCAGTCGAACCGCGCCCCGTGCCACACGCACTCGATCGTCCCGTCGTCGCGGAGCACGCCGTCGGCCATGTCGAACTCCGCGTGCGTGCACCGCCCGCCCACGGCGCCGATCGTGCCGCGGTCGTTGTACAAGCAGACGACCTCACCATCCGGCAGCGTCACGCCGAGCAGTTCACCCACAGGGAGATCGCTGGCCGCGGCCACGTCGATGTGCTCGCTCATGCCGCCGGCTCGCCGTCGCGCAGTGCCGCCTGGAGCGTATGCCACGCCATGCTCGCGCACTTGACCCGGATGGGAAATCTGGACACCCCACTGAAGGCGGCCATCTCCCCGAGTGCCCGTGCCTCCTGCGGCGTGGGCTTGAGCTTGCCCGTCACCAGCCCGTGAAACTGGGCGAAGAGCTGGTCGGCTTCCTGGCGCGTCTTCCCCTTCACCGCCTGGGTCATGATCGACGCCGACGCGCGCGACACGGCACAACCGGCGCTCGTGAAGCGCAGATCGGCGATCGCGTCGTTCTCCACCTTGAGCTCCAGCACGATCTCGTCCCCACACGAGGGATTGCGGCCCTCCTTGTGGGTCGTCGCCCCCTCCAGCGACCCGTAGTTCTTGGGCCGCCGGTTGTGATCGAGGATGATCGACTGGTAGAGCTCGTGGAGGTCGGACACTGGTGACGGTGAACGGTGAACGGTGAACGGTGAACGGCGTACGGCGCTATGTCTGCGTGTAGCGGCGCAGCGTCGCCGACTCGAGCCCTTCGCGCACCTCGGCCAGCTCGATCGTCTCGAGGACGTCGGCGGCGAAGGCGTAGGTGAGGAGCTCCCGCGCGGTCCGGGCGTTCACGCCGCGGCTCTTCATGTAGAAGAGCGACGTCTCGTCCAGCCGGCCGACGGTCGCACCATGCGTGCACTTCACGTCGTCGGCGAAGATCTCGAGCTGCGGCTTGGTGTCGATCTGCGCCCTCTCCGAGAGGAGCAGCGTCTGATTCGTCTGCTTGCCGTCCGTCTTCTGCGCCTCGGGATGCACATACACTTTACCGTTGAACACCCCGTGCGCCGAGCCGTCGAGAATGCCCTTGTACAGCTCTCGGCTGTAGCAGTTGGGCGCCACGTGCTCGATGCGCGTCTGGTGATCCATGTGCTGCTTGTCGTCGCCGAGGTACAAGCCGTTGAGGGTGGCGCCGCAGCCCTCGCCACGCAGCTCGGTGTAGATGTTCGTGCGGGAGAGCTTGGCACCGATGGCGAAGCTGAACGACACGAGATGGCTGTCGCGCGCCTGACGTACGTCCAGCGTGCCCACGTGATAGGCCTGCGCCGCTTCGCGCTGGAGCTTCAGGTGCGTGAGTGTCGCGCCGTCGCCGATCGTCGCTTCGGTGACGGCGTTCGTGAAGTACGCGCCGGCGCCCCGCGCCACGGTGGCGTAGCTCTCGATCACCGTCGCCTTGGCGAACCGGTCCAGCACGATGAGGTTGCGCGGCTGGGCGACGCGGTCTACCGCGTCGGGGTCGCTGACGAAGAGCAGGTGAATCGGTCGCGCCACCTCGACGTCGGCCTGCACGTGCACGATCGCGCCGTCGTTGATGAACGCCGTGTTGAGCGCGGTGAAGGTATGCGCGTCCATCGAGGTGATGCGGCCGACGTGCTGCTCCAGCAGCAGCGGGAGCTCGTCGTAGGCCCGCTCGAGCGGCATGACCTGCACGCCGTCCGGCAGCGCCGCGGTCCGCGAAAGCTCGGCGTTGAACCTCCCGTTGACGAACACCAGCGTGTGCCAGTCGGTGACACCAAAGCTGAACGGCGCAAGATGGGCCGCCGTCACCTCACCCGTGCGCGACGTGAGCGGCGCGAACTCCCGCTCGACGATCGGCGCTACCGAGGTGAAGTGCCAGTCCTCGTTCTTGGTGCCCGGGAAGCCGAGCTCCTCGAATCGCGTCATGCCCGAGAGCCGCAGGGAGCGCGTCCACTGCGGCGCGTCCTGGCCGCCGTTCCGCGAGAAGGCCTCGAATCCCTTGAGGTACGACTCCATCACGCGACCGCCTCCTCCAGCAGCCAATCGTAGCCCTTGGCCTCGAGCTCCAGCGCCAGCTCCTTGCCGCCGGAGCGAACGATGCGCCCGCCGGCCAGCACGTGCACGTAATCGGGAACGATGTGGTTGAGCAGCCGCTGATAATGCGTCACCACGATCGTCGCGGCGTCGGGACGCCGGAGCGAGTTCACGCCATGCGCCACGATCCGGAGCGCGTCGATGTCGAGCCCGGAGTCGGTCTCGTCGAGGATCGCGAGGCGCGGCTCGAGCACGGCCATCTGCAGAATCTCGTTCCGCTTCTTCTCGCCGCCACTGAAGCCGGTGTTCACCGAGCGCGAGAGCATGGCCGGATCCATCTCGACGAGCTTCATCTTCTCGTCCATCAGGTCGGCGAAGCTCATGGGATCGATCTCGTCCTCGCCGCGCGCCTTGCGGATCTCGTTGTAGGCGGCGCGCATGAAGTAGGCGTTGCTCACGCCAGGAATCTCCACCGGATACTGGAAGGCGAGGAAGATGCCCTTCTGGGCACGCACCTCGGCGTCCATCTCGAGCAGATCCTCGCCGTCGTACGTCACGGTGCCGCCGGTGACCTCGTAGGCCGGATGACCGGCGAGCACCTGGGCCAGCGTGCTCTTGCCCGAGCCGTTGGGGCCCATCACGGCATGGACTTCACCAGCCTTCACGGTGAGGTCGATGCCCTTCAGAATTTCCTTGTCGCTGGCAGTGGCGCGGAGGCCTTTTATTTCGAGCATGAGTCCCTTGATTTACAACACGTTTTCCGGCTGTCGGCTCTTCGGCTCTCGGCGTGCACACCAAACTGATTTCGGTGTGCCGGTCCGAAAGCCGACGAACCGAAAGCCGACGAGCGCCGTCGTCAGCCGACCGAACCCTCGAGCGTGATCCCCAGCAGCTGCTGCGCTTCCAGCGCGAACTCCATCGGCAGCTCCTTGAACACTTCCTTGCAGAAGCCGCTCACGATCATGCTCACCGCCTGCTCGGCGCTGAGCCCGCGCTGCTTGAGGTAGAAGATCTGGTCCTCGCCGATCTTGCTCGTCGAGGCTTCGTGCTCCACCTGCGCGCTGTTGTTGCCGACTTCGATGTACGGGAACGTGTGCGCCCCGCACTCGTTGCCCACGAGCATCGAGTCGCACTGCGTGTAGTTGCGCGCCCCCTCGGCCTTCGGCAGCACCTGCACCCGTCCGCGGTAGCTGTTCTGTCCCTTGCCGGCCGAGATCCCCTTGCTGACGATGTTCGACTTCGTGTTGCGGCCGATGTGGATCATCTTCGTCCCCGTGTCGGCCTGCTGGCGGTTGTTCACCACCGCCACGCTATAGAACTCACCCGTGGAGTTGTCCCCCTGGAGAATCACGCTGGGGTACTTCCACGTGATCGCCGAACCCGTCTCGACCTGGGTCCAGGAAATCTTGGAATTTGCTCCCTGACACTTACCCCGTTTCGTCACGAAGTTGTAGACGCCGCCCTTTCCTTCCTTGTCCCCCGCGTACCAGTTCTGGACGGTGGAGTACTTGATCGTCGCGTCCTTGAGCGCCACGAGCTCGACGACCGCCGCATGCAGCTGATTGGTGTCGCGCTTGGGCGCGGTACACCCCTCCAGGTAGCTGACGTACGCGCCTTCATC
>JALYXJ010000467.1 GCA_030947165.1 Gemmatimonadota bacterium | reverse complement strand
GGGTTGGTCGGGGCGTTCCTGAATCCCGCCGACCGGCTCGGATCGGTCGAGACGATGATGGTGGCCATCATCGCCATCGTCGCGCTCAAGAACGTCTTCGTGTGGCTGGGGGGCCAGCTCGGCGCGTCGCTCCAGGAGAACGTCACGCGCGATCTGCGCGACGGAGTTTTCCGCCACCTCCAGCGCCTGCCGCTCGGCTACTTCCAGCGGACGAAAACGGGGCAGATCATCTCGCGCGTGCTCAGCGATACCGAGCAGACGAAGGCGCTCATCACGGAGCTCGTGACGAAGACGCTCCAGAACGTGGCGCAGATCGTCGGAACGATTGTCATCCTGCTCAACTACTCGGTCAAGCTCACCTTCGTCGGGCTCGTCATCGCACCGCTCCTCACGCTGTCCCTCCAACCGGTGCTCCGGAAGCTGCGCAAGGGGCACCGCCGGCTGCGCGGCGACTACGGCGAGATCACGAGCGTGCTCCAGGAAGTGGTGAGCGGCGTGCGCCTCGTGAAGTCGTTCCGCGGCGAGCCGTACGAGGATCGTCGCTTCACCGAGGCGAGCCATCGCTACTCGTCGGGGATGGTGCGCATCACACGCATCGCGTTCCTCTCCCAGCCCATGACGGAGCTGATCGGCACAGCCGTCGCGATGCTGATCCTCTGGATCGGCTCGCGCGAAGTGCTCGTGACGCACACCATGGACGGCGCCACCCTGATCACCTTCATGATCATGGTGATGCGACTCCTGCCGCCGCTCAAGCAACTCTCGCAGGCGCCAACGACGGCGCAGCAATCGTTCGCGTCGGCCGAGCGGCTGTTCGAGGTCCTCGATCTCCCGACCGAGCAGCAGCTCGACCCCGGCACACGTGTCGTGCAAGGGCTGCGCGACTCGCTTTCGTTCGAGCACGTGTCGTTCGCCTACGAGGACCAGCCGGTCCTCCGCGACGTGAGCTTCACGGCGCGGCGGGGTGAAGTGGTGGCGCTCGTCGGGGCGAGCGGCGCAGGGAAGAGCACGCTCGTCGATCTCATCCCCCGCTTTTATGAGGCCACCAGCGGCTCGGTAAAGCTGGATGGAGTGGACACCCGCGACATCGCCCTCGCGTCGCTGCGCGGTCTCACCGGCATCGTGAGCCAGGATACGGTCCTGTTCAACGACACGGTGCGCAACAACATCGCGTACGGCGCGGCGGGACAGTTCACCGCTGCGCAGGTCGAGGCCGCCGCCCGCGCGGCGAACGCCCATGCCTTCATCATCGAGCTGCCGCAGGGCTACGAGACCGTGCTCGGCGAGCGGGGGACGCGACTCTCCGGCGGACAGCGGCAGCGCCTCGCCATCGCACGCGCCCTGCTCACCGACCCGCCCATCCTGATCCTCGACGAAGCCACCTCCGCGCTGGACACCGAGTCGGAACGGCTCGTGCAAGAGGCGATCGATCGCCTCCTCGCGGGCCGCACCGTGTTCGTGATCGCACACCGCCTCTCTACCGTCGTGCACGCCGACCAGATTCTCGTCCTCGACCGTGGAGCGATCGTGGAGCGCGGCACGCACGCGGAGCTGCTCGCGCACCGCGGCACCTATTATCGGCTGCACGCTGCGCAGCTGCGGCGCGACGAGGGCGAGGCGGCAAGCCCCGCCGCCACCGCTGGAGCGCGCTGAGCGGTGCGCGTCCTCTTCTATCACACGGGCCGAAGCTGGACCGGTAGCTCGCGAGCCTTCGCCGTGGCGGCGCGCGGATTACAGGAGCGCGGTGAGCAGGTCACGGTCGTCTGCCGCACCGATACGCCCGCGGAGCAGGCGTTCGCCCGCGACGGGATCGACGTCGTGGCGCTGCCGGTCAGCGACGCGGTGACCCGCGATGCCTGGCGGCTGCGCACCGTGCTCAAGGAGAAGTTCACCGAAGTCATCCTCGTCCACTCCGAGCAGGAACAGCTGGTCGTGAGCTCGGCGATGCGCATGGCCGAGCGTGGGGGAGTGATTCGTCGCATCCCCGCCGGCGGCCGGCTCGTCGATGGGCGTGGAGCGAGATGGGCCGGTCGAATGGCGACTGCCCGGCCACTCTTCTCCACGATGATGGATCGCCAGCGCGCCAACCTGCCCGACGCCCTGATCGCGCCGCTCGGCGTGGACGTCGCCCGCGTCGAGGACAACCGCGACGCGTCGCGCGCGCTGCTCGGCATCGAGCCGGAGACGCAGCTCATCGTCTGCGTGGCCGATCGTACCATGAAGCCGCGAGTCACGACCGCGCTCCGCACCCTGGCGCTGTTGGCCGAGCGGCACCCCGATCTGCGCCTCGCCCTCGTGGGCTCGGGTGACGACGACGATACCCACATGCACGCCGCCGCGCTCGGCGTCACGCCGCTCGTGCGGTTTCTCGGCGAGCGCGATGACATGGCCGCCGTGGTCGGCGCGGCCGACGTGGGGTGGGTCGCCGCCGACGGCGACGACGGCGCGTTCGCCTGCCTGGATTTCATGGCGGCGCGCGTGCCCGTGATCGCCGAGCGGTCGCCACTGCTCTCGCACTACGTGCCGGACGGAATCTCCGGCGTGCTGCTGCCTCCGGCCGCTCCGAGCGACACAGCCGCAACGGTCGCGAACTTCCTGGCCGACAACAACCAGCGTGCCGCGATGGGCAAGGCGGGACGCACGCGCGTGGCGCGCGACTTTCCCGAGTCGGCGATGATCGAGGGATTTGTTGCGGCGGCCGCGGCTGCGGGCGACCGGGCGAGCTGGGCGGCGCAATGAAGGGCACGGCCGTGGCGCACTACGCCGAGTACTTTGCGCTGCGTGGGGCAGTGGCCGCCCTCGACAAGTTCAGCATGCGTCGCGCCGGCGACATCGGCGAATGGATCGGCGCCCTCGGCTACCGGCCGCTCGGTGTGCGCCGCGCGGTGGTCGAGCGGCAGGTGCGGGCTGCCTTTCCCGGCCTCGGCGAGGGCGAGGTGCGACGCATCGCCCGCGCGTCGTACGAGAGCCTCGGCCGCACCACGATCGAGACCGCGCTCCTCCCGGCCTACTCGCGCGAGCAGGTGCTGGGGATGTTCGAGCGCGTCGATGGGTGGGACGTCGTGGAACGTGGCATGGCAGGCGGGAAGGGGATTCTCTTCGTCAGCGGACACCTCGGCAACTGGGAGCTCGGCGGCTCGCTGGTCGCGGCGCGCGGCGTGCCGCTCGAGGCGGTCACGCGGCGCATGCAGAACCCGCTCTTCGACCGCTACATCACCGAGACCCGCCGCCGCATCGGCATGAGCGTCATCCACGACGCCGACGCCGTGAAGCGCGTCCCGCGAGCGATGCGCGAGAACCACGCGGTGGCGTTCCTCGTGGATCAGGGCGCGGTGGGCCTCGCGTCCACCTGGGTGCCATTCTTCGGCCGCTATGCCAAGACGCCGCGCGGGCCGGCCGTGTTCGCCCTGCGGCTCGACGCACCGGTGGTGTTCGGCGCCGCGCTGCGCCAGCCGAGCGGGCGATACGTGATGCACTTCGAGGAGGTGCGGGTGGATCGGACGGGAGATCGCGAGACCGACGTCGACCGCATCGTGGCTGCGTACACGAATACCCTCGAGCGCTGGATCCGACGCGCCCCCGAGCAGTATTTCTGGCATCATCGTCGCTGGAAGCATCAGCGTCCCGACACGCCCCACGAGCTGGGAGATCCGTCATGAACGAGCGCGTGAAGCGTGCGCTGCGCGGCGACGCGCGAGCCTGGTTCGGCGTGAGCGTCGTCGTGGTGATCGTCCTGCTCGCCGTGCTCGCGCCACTCGTGTCGCATCATGATCCGCTGCGCATCGACCTGGTGAACCAATTGCAGCGGCCGTCGCCGTCCCATTGGCTCGGCACCGACATTCAGGGCCGCGACGTATGGGCGCGGCTCGTGTTTGGAGCACGCGTGTCGCTGTCGGCCGGCATCGTGTCGCAGGCGATCGCGCTCCTGATCGGACTCACGATGGGACTCGTCGCCGGCTACTACGGCGGCTGGGTCGACGAGGTCGTCATGCGGCTCGCCGACGTCACCCTCGCCTTTCCAACACTGTTGCTGCTCATCGCGATGGCGGCCGCGTTCGAGCCGTCCCTTGGCGTGGTGTTCCTGACGATCGGGATCGTCGGGTGGGCGGGCATGGCGCGGCTCGTTCGAGGTCAGGTGCTGGTCGTGCGCCAACTGGAGTTCGTGCAGGCGTCGAAGGCCCTGGGCGCGCGGGACACGCGGGTCGTTCTCCAGCACGTGCTGCCGAGCGTCGTGGCGCCCGTGCTCATCGCGGCGACGTTGGGTGTGGCCGCGGCGATCATGGCCGAGTCGGCGCTCTCCTTCCTTGGGCTCGGCGTCCAGCCCCCCACGCCGAGCTGGGGCTCGATGATCGCGGACGGGCGCGATCTGAACCAGCTGCGGAACGCGCCGTGGACGTCGGTTGCGCCGGGCCTCGCGATCGGCGCGGCCGTGCTCGGATTCAACCTGCTCGGGGATGCGCTGCGCGACGCGCTCGACCCACGGCATGCAGCGAAGAGCGGCGTCATCGAAGCGCCGGGCTCGGCGCGCACCTGAGCGTGGCGCACGAGCTCCCCACCGAGCGCCTCCGGCGCGACGAGTTCCCCACCGAGCGCCTTCGGCGCGACGAGTTCCCCTGGCTGCACGCCGGCGAGAGCGTCTATCTCAACGCCGCGAGCACCGGTCCGCTCCCCGAGCGCAGCGTGCGCGCCCAGGAGGCGTTCACGCGCAAGCGCGCCGCGCCGCATCGACTCGGGCAGGAGGAGCAGTTCCGCGCCCTGAGCGACGCGCGTGCGTTGCTCGCGCGGCTCATCGGGGCCGACGTCGCCGAGATCGCGCTCGCCACCAACACGAGCAGCGGGATCAATCTGGCCGCGTGGACGCTCCCACTGGGACCGGGCGACGCCGTCGTGATTCCGGACCTCGAGTTTCCGGCGAACGTCTATCCGTGGATGGCGGCGGCGCAGGCCCGCGGGTTCACTCTGCATCGCGTATCGGCACGCCAGGGTCTGCTCGATCACGACGCCCTGCTCGATGCCCTCGACCTGAAAAGGGTGCGCGTGCTGGCTGCGTCATGGGTGGGCTTCTCCACTGGTGCCGTAGCCGACCTCGATTCGCTCGGTGCCGCCTGCCGCGCGCGCAACATCCTGTTCGTGGTGGACGCCATCCAGGGCCTCGGCGCCCTCACGCTCGACGTCTCCCGCACGCCGATCGATCTCCTTGCCTGCGGCGGGCAGAAGTGGCTCCTGTCACCGTGGGGAAGCGGGTTCACTTACGTGCGCCGCGCGCTGATTGGCGAGCTGTCGCCGCAGCCGGTGAGCTGGATGGGCGTGCGCGGGTCGGACGACTTCTCGCGCCTGCTCGCGTACGACATGACCTGGCGCGACGACGCACGCCGGTTCGAGCAGATCACCCTTCCCTTCCAGGATTTCGCCGGAATGGTGGCGAGCCTCGAGCTGCTCCACGAGCTGGGCCCCGCGGCGATCGCCGAGGTGATTCGCGTTCGGGCTGAGGAGCTGATGGAGGGCGCGGATGCGTTGGCCATCCCGGTCGTCACGCCGCGTTCGCGACACGCCGGAATCGTCTCTCTGCGTCCGGCCGATGCCACGGCCTCGAGCGCACGCTTGAATGCGGCGCGCGTTGCGCACTCGCTGCGCGAAGGGACGATCAGGCTCGCGCCGCACTGCTACACGACGAGCGAGGAGATTGCCCTGGCGCTGGAGGCGCTGGATCATCGGCCCGCTTGAGGACATATCTCGAACAACACCGCGATGGCGGTGAGCAACTGCCAGCAGCAGCGCACGATCGCAACCACCAAACGCAGTGAGCGCTCTTGCGTCCTTGCTCGGCTCTTCCCCACTGCTCAGTGCGGTGTTGTTCGCGATCTCACCGCGCGCACAAAAGCGAACAACATGCGACGTACTTCTGCGACCGCCGACTCGAGCTCTCTGTAGCTGTCAGGATCGATTACCCCGGCGTCGCGCGCGAACAAAAGATGGTTGTCGACCGCAGTGGCCGACGCGAGCGCCACCTCTGCAAATCGGGCTCTGCGTGCGATGACTTGCCGCACCCCTCAGCGATGTTGGTTGGGAGTGACGCCGCCGCTCGGAGAACTTGCGCACGAAGCCCGACGTACTGGCGCGCCCGGACGGGCTTTATCGCCAAGTGAATGTCGAGGGCCAGCCGATGTGCCTTGTGCCAGACGCGAAGCCCTCGAAAGTCTCGCATCATGGCAAAGTGGCCCGATGACCGGTGCCGCGATCATCGCACCACCGCCTGCCGCACCACTATTACGCCGAAAGCGCGAGTGCCCTACCTCACCTTCAACACCGCGTACTCCCGCTTCCCCTTCCCGACCACGATATGTCCGCCGCGCAGCAGCGCGCTATCGCGGGGCACCAGCCGGTCCGACGTGCCGATCTTCCGCTTGTTCACCGACACGCCGCCCTGCTCGAGCAGTCGCTTCGCCGCGCCGTTCGACGCCGCCAGCCCTGATGCGGTGAGCAGCTTGAATGCGTCGAAGCTCGTGGCGTCCGACTCGCTCGCCACCGCGGCTGCATCCACCTCTGTGAACGGCGCCTCGGCGCGCAGAATCCCGAATGCGTCGTCCGTGAGCTCGCGCGGATCGAGCCCACCGAAGAAAAGCGTCGAGACCTGCTCGGCCGCCTCCAGCGCGGGGGCGCCGTGGACGCGTCGCGTGACCTCACGCGCCAGCGCCGTCTGCGCGGCGCGCTGCTCCGGCGCTGATGCGGTCGCCGCTTCCAGTACTTCGATCTCGGCGCGGGAGAGCAGCGTGTAATAGCGGAGGTAGCGTCCCGCGTCGGCGTCGTCGGTGGAACGCCAGAACTGATAGAACGCGTATGGCGAGGTGCGCTCGGCGTCGAGCCAGACCGCTCCCGTTTCGGTCTTGCCGAATTTCGTCCCCGCCGACGTGGTGACGAGGGGCACCGTGAGTCCGTGCGCTTCGGCACCATCGACCCGCCGAATGAGCTCGATGCCGGCGGTGATGTTGCCCCACTGATCGCTGCCGCCGAGCTGGAGGGTGACACCGTCGCGACGGCGCAGCTCCAGGAAATCGTACGCCTGGAGCAGCATGTACGAGAATTCGGTGAAGGAGATGCCCGCGTCCATGCGCGGTCGCACCGACTCCTTCTGCAGCATGTAGTTGACGGTGAAGTGCTTCCCGATGTCGCGCAGGAAGGCAATGAGCTGTGCGTCGCCGAGCCAGGTCTGGTTGTCGCGCATGCGCGCCGCGCTCGGCCCGTTGAAGTCGAGGAAGTGCTCCAGCTGCGCGCGAATGCCGGCCACGTTGTCGGCCACCTGCTCAGGGGTGAGCAGCTGTCGCTCCGACGTCTTGCCGCTCGGATCGCCGATCATCCCCGTCCCGCCGCCCACGAGTGCGACCGGCATATGCCCGGCGCGCTGCAGGTGGACGAGGATCATGATCGGCACGAGACTCCCCACATGAAGGCTGCTGCCCGTGGGATCGAAGCCGATGTAGGCCGACACCGGTCCAGCCGCGAGCGCCGCCGGTACCCCGTCGGTATGCTGCGCCACCAGCCCACGCCATTGCAGCTCGTTCAGCACGTCGATCGATTTCATGGCACAAAACTAGACCCCCGGGTGTCCAATTGGCAGGCGATGCATGTTGCCGAAGCGTTGCTGTGGGCTGCCGCCGTGCATTAACCTTCCCTCCTCCCCCCACCTCCCCCCCCACTGCGGTCGGCGGGGCAGTGGCCGCGCCCGCCGGGACCTCATTCGACAGTAGATGGACCTTCCGTTCTCGCGAAATTTTCGACGACGCTATCCCAGGCTCTCCCGCGGCCTGGGCATCGGCCTCGCATTCGGCACAGCCTTCGTCGTCGGGTTCCTCTACGCCAGTTGGGCGCTCGTCTGCCGAGCCGGCGCATGTCCATCGGTAGACGTGCTCGACGAGTATCAGCCCCGCCAGACGTCGAAGCTCTTCGCCGCCGACGGCCGGTTCATCGCCGAGCTCGGTCTGGAGCGCCGGACGCTGCTCAAGCTGGATCAGATCCCGCCGCTCGTACGCAACGCCTTCATCGACGTCGAGGACAAGCGCTTCTATCAGCACGCCGGAGTGGATTTCATGCGCATCCCCGGTGCGCTATTGGCGGACATCAGGAAGCGCAGCTTTGCCGAGGGGTTTTCCACGATCACGATGCAGCTCGCGCGCAACATCTTTCCCGAGCGGCTGTCGCGTGAGAAGTCGCTCGTGCGCAAGCTGAAGGAAGCGAAGGTCGCGCGCGCCATCGAGGCGAAGTACTCGAAGGACAAGATCCTCGAGCTCTACCTGAACCAGATTGCGCTCGGCAACCAGTCGTTCGGCGTGGAGACGGCCGCGCAGCGCTACTTCGGCAAGTCGGCCAGGGATCTGAACCTCGCCGAGGCGGCCACGCTGGCCGGCCTGCCCAAGGCGCCGGAGCGCTACAATCCCCGCCGGTCGCCGGACCGCGCCATCCAGCGCCGCAACACGGTGATCGAGATCATGCGCTCGCAGGGGGCGATCAGCGACGGCGATGCCAGCCTCGCGAGCTCGTATCCGCTCCAGTTGGCGCGCAAGTCCGAGGCGGGCGACGTAGCGCCGTATTTCGTGGAATGGGTTCGCCAGCAGCTCGAGCAGCAGTTCGGTCAGCGCCTGTACGAGCAGGGCCTCAAGGTCTACACCACGCTCGACGTGGATCTCCAGTCCGCGGCGGAGCGCGCGCTCGAGAATCAGCTCAAGGCGGTGGAGTCGGGCCGCTACGGCGCGTACACCCACCCGACCTTCGAGTCGTATATGTCGAAGGCGTCGAGCCGCGCCGGCCAGGAACTGGCAGCGAACTCGCCGTACCTCCAGGGTGCATTCATCGCGATGGACCCGCGCACCGGCGCAGTGCGCGCCCTGGTCGGCGGCCGTGACTTCGACGACTCCAAGTTCAACCGCGCCACCCAGGCGCTCCGGCAGCCCGGCTCCACCTTCAAGCCGGTCGTCTACGCCGACGCCGTGCAGAATGGCCGGCCGCCCTCGTACATCGTCGACGACTCGCCGGTGTCAGTGCCGCAGTCGGGCGGGGGCGTGTGGACGCCGCAGAACTACGACGGAAAGTTCGAGGGGCCGATGCCGATGCGGCGCGGCCTCTATCAATCGCGCAACATCGTGGCGATCAAGGTCGGCATGGAGCTCGGTGAGCCGAGCGTGATCGATATGGCGCGCAAGTTCGGCATCACGACACCCATTCCGCCGTATCCGTCCATTCACATCGGTGCGGCGGACGTCTACCCGATCGAGATGATCGCGGCGTATTCCGCGTTCGCGACGCTCGGCACCCGGAGCAGCCCGACGTCGATCGTCCGCGTGGAGAACGCCAAGGGCGACGTCCTCTGGGAGCCGACTCCCGTACGTGCGCCCGTGATGTCGCCCGAGGAGTCGTGGCTGATGGTGAGCATGATGAAGGACGTCGTGCAGCGCGGCACCGCAGCCGGCTCGGTCGGCGCGCAATTCCACATTCCCGCCGGGGGCAAGACCGGCACGACCAACGACGGTGCCGACGTCTGGTTCATCGGCTACACCTCGGACCTCGTCGCGGGCGTGTGGATGGGGCTCGACAAGCCGGCGAAGATCAAGGGGAACGCGCAGGGCGGTCTCCTGGCCGCGCCCGCGTGGACGGCGTTCATGAACGAGGTGTATCGCCGCAAGCCGGCGCCACCCGACTGGCCCAGGCCGGAAGGCATCGTCGTCCGACAGATCGATCCGGTGAGCGGCATGCTCGCCGGACCGGGGTGTTCCGGCTCCGTCAACGAGTTCTTCATCGCCGGTACGGATCCCACGCAGCCGTGCGTACCGAGCTACGCGACGCCGGGCACGGACACCACCTTGGGGAGGCCGGGCACGTCCACGGGCGTGATCCGGCCGTCGGTGACCTCCGACACCGGCTTCGGACCATCGCGCCCGTACATCCCGCCCGGCGACGCGATGATCATCCCAGGTGCCGCGCCGATCCCGCGCGCATCGCGACCGGCGACACGGCGCGACAGCACGCGCGCGCCGCGTGATACCGGGCGCGCTCCACGCGATACCGCCAAGCGTGCGCCGCGCGACTCGACCAACCCCTTCGTCCTGCCGCCGGACCGATGACCGCATGGCGGCCGACGGACTGCCATGCGCATTCCCGTCACTCCGATGGTGCGCTCACCGTCGCCGAAGTGGTCGCGCTTGCGGCAGCCCTCGGCACGCGGCCGAGCGTGACCGATCACATCTCGCGCGACGCGCCGACCGTGGTGGACTCGCCGGCCGCGGTGCTCGAGTACCTCGACGATCTCGATCGGTACGACGTGCTGCGCGGCGGCGAGTTCTGTTGGCACGACGCCCTCTGGCGCGAGCTTCCGGCGACGACGGTGCAACGCTTCACGCATCGAATCGGCTCGCTGCACGCGGTCCTCATGCGGCCCGGAGTATGGGTTCGCGCGTTCGTGGACGAGCTGCCCGGAGGTCTCACTCCCGCGGCCTACCTCGATGCGCACGTGACGACGCTCGAGGCACTCGCCGTGGAGATGCCCGTCGACATCCTCGCGCACCCCACGCTCCTTCCGCGCTCGCTCCGCCGTCTCGATCCGGACCAGCTCTGGACCGAAGCGCACGAGGAGCGCGCGGTCCGCGCGCTGCACCGCGCCGGGATCGCCTTCGAGGTGTCGGCGCGCTACCGGCCGCATGAGCGCCTCGTGCAGCGCGCCGCCGCCGCGGGGGTGCGACTCTCGCTCGGGTCAGACGGTCATTCGCGCGAGCAGGTCGCCAACGTGGCCGCGGCACTGGACATGACGCGCCGCGCCGGCGTGTCGGACGATGCGCTCTACGACCCGGAGCGACACGGTTCGCGCACCGGCGCCCGGCCAGGATGAGGGCGCGGGCCTGACGGCTGCGTGGGCGGGCTGGTCACGGCGTGACCTCGTCCCTGCTCGGCTAGTCGCATATATGGATACCGCTCTCTTGTAGTGGGTCGGGCAGGGCTCTAGCTTGAGTGGCAGTAGGCTGCGCCGGGAGGTTTTGCGTGATTCTGGGATGTCTGGCCTTGAACGCTTCGTTCGAGCCCTTGACCATGGTGCCCATGCGTCGAGCGCTGCGCCTCGTGATCGACGGCAAGGCCGAGATCGTGGAGGCGGAGCAGGACCGCGTCGTGCGCTCGGAGCGCCTCACGATGCCGCGGCCGGCCGTCATCCGGCTCACCAAGTTCATCCATGTGCCGCGCCGATTCCGCCGGCAGGTCACCAACACCTTCCTCTTCGCGCGCGATCACTACCGCTGCCAGTATTGCGGCCGCCCGTCGATGGAGCTGAAGCCGCGCGAGGCCCTCACGCGCGACCACGTGATCCCGATCTCGCGCGGTGGGACGAACGACTGGACGAACGTGGTGACCGCCTGCTCGCCGTGCAACACGCGCAAGGGCAATCGGCTGCCGCACGAGATCGGCATGCATCCGCTCACGCATCCCGTGGAGCCGCACTTCGTACACCTGTCGTGGGCCGTCCGGCGCCTCACCACCACTCAGGCGCGCTACATCAAGACCTTTTACGGCGATACGATCTTGCACCAGCTCGAGGCGCTCGAGCATCGGAACCATCCGCACCGCTCGCACGGACCGTCGCACGCACACGGACCGTCCCACGGACCAGGGCATGGTCCGTCGCTCGAGCACCAAAAGGGGGCAGCTGGGGACTAGCTGCTCCTTTTTCTTTGGCTGCATGGGGAGGCCCAGTCGAGTCGTGAGTCCTCCGGCGTCGAGCCAGGGTGCGCCGGATCGGCGCCGGGCAACCCCAGTTGTCTGTCCTCGGTGGCCGGTCGGCGCGGAGCGGGTCGAGTTGTGACTCGACCCATCACTCGCTCCTCACGACCCATTACAGAATACGCGGCTGCCCGACTTGGATCTGGCGGACGGTCTCACCTTGCTGGACTCTCGACTCGACTGATGCAGTTCGCGTCTACGAGCTCTTAGCGTCCTACTTCTCCGCCGAGAACGTCGGACTGCGCCCCGTGTAGTGCTGCGTCTCTCCCCCGAGCATGCGCAACATCAGCGTTCGCACGCCGCTCCCCAGCGCCGACGCCGCCGTTCCGCCGCGCACGCCGCGCAGCCAACGCTCCAGCTGCGCCATGTCGCTCACCGACAGCGCCTCGATGTCCAGGGTCAGCGTGTAGTAATACCGCGAGCCTTCGCGCTCGGGGAGCAGCCCGGCGCGCAGTGGGCGCTCCAGCATGCCCTGCGCGGTCGTGAGCGTCGCGAAGCTGCCCAGGTCCTCGACCCGCCCGCGCTGGCGGCGCACGACGCGATAACGCTGCACGGACGGATCGTACTGGACGATCAGCTCCCACTCCTGCTGCGACTCGAGGTTGTTGAACAGGCCGCTCGCGCGCCACAACTCGAGCCGGAACTTCATCGACGCCGGGAATCCGCTCCGCACGAGATCGCGCATGTCGGGATCGGCGAACAGATTCGTCGCCGACACGATGGGCGCGCCCCCCGCGACCGTGGGTGGCACCACGTCGAGGGACACACGCCGCTGCGCGTGCGCGGAGGTCGCGATGCCCGTCAGCAGCGCGAGCACGAACAGCAGCGTGTGAGGCGGGCGCCGCACGGCTAGAAGCGACGCCGCAGACGCAGGAACACGTTCGCCGGTTCCTGCGGGACCGAAAGCGCCTTGGCGATGTAGACGCCGACGAGGTCGAAATCCAATCCCGCCCCGATGTCGGTGCGATACGTGGACAGTGGCGGCAGCTCGGTCCGGCCGTAGTTCAGCTGACTGCCGGGCGCATTCACGAGCCAGCCGCGTCCCGCGTCGGCGAAGAACACCCACGCGCCGTCGAGACGGAAGCGATTCGGGGTGGTGGTGTGGCGCCAGTCTGGAATCGAGATGTGGAGATCGTTCCGATACTCGAGCTGCGCGAGGGCGACGCGCTCGCACTGCGCCGGCCGGCCGGGCGGCGCGTCCACGGTGGCGCAGGTGCCGACGTCCAGGATCGTCGGCGAGCGGAAGTCGAATCCGGGCACCGTCCCCGGACCGTCGATCGACAGTCGCCGCTCGAGCGGCAACGGGTCGCCGCTCAACCATCCGCCCACCGCCATGCGCAGGTTGAGCGCCGCGTTCGGCGCGAGTCGGTTGTAGCGCCGCACATCCAGGAAGCCGCGCTGATATCGTGTCGGTCCCGTCGGCAGCGCACGCACGCCCGGCGACACCGGCGCCGGATCGTCGATCGTGCCGGAGCCGCGCTCGAAGTCCGCGAGCAGATACCAGCCGGCCCACGTGTTCAATGGATCGTTACGCGTATCCATGCGCACGGTGACGTTCGCGACGTGGAAGCGCCCGGCGTCGAGGCGGGGATTCTCGCGCCAGGTGCGCTCGCCATTGAACACCGACATCGGGTTGCGTGCGTCGCGCGAACGCCACCGCTCGTCGCTGTACGAGAGCGTGAGGTCGGCATTGTCGGTGGCGCGCAGGGCGGCGTAGAGCTGGCCCCCATGGCGCCCATAGTAGTCGCGGTAGTCGCGCCGGAACATGAACGACGCCAGGCCGACCTCGGTATTACTGAGCTGCCAGTTCTCCACCCCGTCCACGACGTCGAACAGGCGGCCGCCCAGCGTGACGCCGAACTCGCGGCCCGCGCGAATCTCGCCGTGCACGAGATGCCCCACGTCGGCGGTGGACGACGAGAAGCTGCTCCCCGTGCGCAGGATGGCGAATGCATCGAGGCGCAGATGTCCCCACCCCTGATCCCGGTACAGCACCGGCCCGACGCGCACCGGAAGCCCCTCCACCCGGTTGTACACGCCGGCGTTCGCGATCTCCAGCCGATTGGAGTTGCGCTCCCCGTGCGGCTCGAAGCGCCGCCACCATTGATCGTCCGAGGCCGGCGCATCCACCACCGCCACGAGCCGGTCGCCTTCCTGGGTGTAGCGGAGTGGCGGATGATAGATCCTGATCTCGCCGCCGATCGCCGCGCCGATGGAGCCTTCCACCTCGCCGCCGACCACCAGCAGGTCCCCGTCGATCTGTGCGCCTCGCTGCAGCAGCACGTCCGCATTGATCGCCAGGACGCGTCCGGCGACGTGGCCCCCGATGATCACCGGCCCATTCAGGACCGCCACGTCGCCGGGTACCGTGCGACCGGCAGGAATCTCGAGTCGATCCACCGCACGAACCGTCGTCGTCGCGTTGAACAGCGCGACCGCCTCGCGCGCCACGTCGCGCGGGAGCCGATCGCTCGTGGGAATCGTGTCCCGCTGTTGAGCGCCGGCCAGCGCAGGAAACCACGCCAGCCCGATCGCAAGCACGAGAAGTCGCATGAAGGTCGGGGAGGGTGACGACGATGGTGGATCGGAGCGGCTCATTCGTCGCCGACGGGAATGCCCAGGCGACGCATCCGGCGATACAGGTTGGCGCGGTCGGTCTTCAACCGCCGTGACGCCTCTGCCACGTTGCCGCCCGCCGCGGAGAGCGCACGCACGATGAGCGTGCGCTCGTGGCCGTCGAGCGTATCGGTGAGCGATTCATCGAGCAGCGAGGGGTCGGGCAGGGGAGCCTCGGCGCGGCGACCGCCGCCGGCAGTCGCCATGGGGAGCAC
>JALYXJ010000459.1 GCA_030947165.1 Gemmatimonadota bacterium | reverse complement strand
CGGGACCACGCTGGGCGGAGCTGGCTGACGGCGGTGCCGCGATGCCCCGCTGCGCGAGCCACGCAGCCGGCCATTGATCGCCCTCGCGCGTCGCAAGCGCCTCCACCATGGTGCGCATCCCCTCGATCGTCACCCCCTCGGGAGTACCGAGGAACGCACGCGTGATCGCGCCGAGGTCGAGCGTCACCAACCGACTTCCAAGCGGGGCCACCACGTAGTAGTCGCGCTTCGGGACCGCTCGCGCGACGAGGGCGATCTCACGGTCGTTAAGGCCGAGGTCGCGGTATAGATGCAAATTCGCCGAGCTGCCCGCTTCGGCGTTGGGGAGCAGTACCTTCGTGGGACAGCTCTCGATAAGCACCTGCTTCGCCGGGACGGCGTCGAGCTGGGTCAGGGAGTGGGCGACGAGCATCACCGCGGCGTTCTGCTTACGCAGCGTCAGCAGCCACTGCTTGATCCGGTTCGCGAAGGCCGTGCGCATGAGGGGCGCCCAGAGCTCTTCGACCACGATCAGCGTCGGGCTGCCATCGAGCTGGCGCTCCACGCGCCGAAAGAGGTAGAGCAGCACGGGCACGAGCACCCTGTCGTCCATGTCCATCAGGTGCCGGAGCTCGAACACCTGATAGCGTCCCGTTCCAACGGCGTCGGCCTCCGCGTCGAGCAGGCGCCCGTAGGTGCCGCCTACCGTGTACGGCTTGAGAGCCGCCGCCAGTTCCGCATCCTGGAGCTGGACGGTCAACTCAGTGAGCGTCCGGTACTGACGTGGCTCGCCTGCTACCAGAGTCAAAGCGTGTTCGAGGCGGGCTCGCCGGGCGGGCGTCATCGCAACGCCTTGTAGATCGAGGAGCATTTCAAGCCACGCGGCGGCCCAGGAGCGCTCGATTTCCTGGTCGATATCGGCGAGGGGCTGGAAGGCGATCGCGTCGAGCCGTCCCGCGCCGATGTCGTAGTGCCGCGCGCCAGCGGCCTTTGCGAGCAGCCAGTGGCTGTACCCAACGTCGAACACGAACGTCTGCGCGCGCTCGTACCGCTGCCACTGCGCCACGGTGAGTCCGACGAAGGTGCTCTTCCCCCCGCCGGTCGCGCCGACCACCAGCGTGTGGCCCACGTCGCCCACGTGCAGGTTGAGCCGGAAGGGCGTCGACCCGTCGGTGGCAACGTGCATCAGCGGCGGGCTCCCTGCCGGGAAGTACTGGCTCGGGTTCTCCGCGACGCCGGGCCAGACGCTCGTCACTGGCCAGAGAGCAGCGATATTGGCCGTGTGCAGGAGCGGGCGGCGGAGATTCGGGTAGCCATGTCCGGGAAGCGTGCCAAAGAACGCGTCAACGGCGTTCACCGTCTCGATGCGGGCCGTGAAGCCTCGATCCTCGAGTGCCGTCCCCACAGCGCGCGCATGGGCACGCGCCTGCTCGGCGTCTTCGTCCATGACGACGATCACCTGAGTGGCGAACCCAAAGCGCACGGCCCCCGAGCGACTGTCGGCCAGCGCGCTTGCGGCATCGTGCGCCATGTCGGCGGCGTCGGCGTCGTGGAAGAGCGCTGCCTCCTCTCGTTCGCGCCATTCGGACGGACGTTGGTCCTTGGCCGCCACCTCGCGCAGGAAGCTCGTCATCCCCTTCCGCCCCATGAACCACTGGCGCTGCGCGCGCTTGATGAGCCGATCTGCGGCCTGCTGGCCGACCGGGATGAAGCGGCTCGACCAGCGGCAGCGAAATGGGAGCGTATTGAGGACGTCGAGGCTTCCGACCCCAGCTTCGCTCGGGTAGGCGACGATCGACACAAGCCCCAGATGAAGATCGCCGACGCGTGGCGCGAAACCGCCCGTGAGCTCCTGGCTCGCGAGCACGGTGTTGAGGTAGGCGCCGTGCCGCGGGGCGGTCACGGCATGCGTCAGCCCGGTGAGGCAGCGGTGCAGGTGCGTAACAAGCTCATTCGAATCGAGACGTTGGACCTGTAGACGTGACGCAAGCCTTTGCTCGAGTAATGCCATCGCGTCCGTGAAGCCACTTAGGATGCTGGACCAGCTCACGCCGCCCGGCGCGCCCTGGACGAAGAGTCTGGCGACGCGGGAGTAGAGCTCCTTCGGCGGCAAGTAGGTCACGCTCAACACGTACTCGCTCACGAACTGCGGCCGTGACGACTGGAAGGAGGCGCGCCGCTCCGCGTCGATCCACGCTGCGACTGCGCTGGAGAACCGACTCTCCGGATACGGCGGCGCGGGTGTCCGGATAGCGTCGACGTGGAACATCCAGCCGTCGCCGTAGGGGAGAAGGGCGTCATTGAGCTGATCACCGAGTGCATCCAGCTCTGCCAGCGTGGCACTGCCGAGATCCGGTCCGCGGTACCGGAAGGCCGCGAGGAAGGCGCCGTCCTTCAGGAGCACCGTGCCCTCGTCGACGAGGAAGGCCCAGTTCAACTCATCCGCGAGTCCCGCAGGGTCGGCGCGATGCTCGCGGCCGTGGTGCACGGCAGTAGCCAGTCCCGCGCTGGCGGCCCCACCGATGGCGAAGGAGAGAAGGTCCATCGTCTCAACCTTGGTTCAGTTCAAAGGCTCGAGTCCGGCGAATCGCCTCGGCGCAACTCATGTCACCGAACTCCCGGGATGGATGGCCGAGGTGGCCGCCCGCGCGTCCCTGCCGAGCCGTGGGGCGCGTAATAGTCCGCATAGGCACGACTGCGGATGTAGACCTCGGTCGCCTGGGTGTCCTTGGCGGTCACCCAGACCATCGAGGGGTGGATGACCAGCATCACGACGCCGATCAGGCCCAGTGTGATCGGGTGCACTCCGACGCCAAAGAGCACCGCGAGAGCCAGTATCGCTTCGAAGGCGATGACCGGTCGCTCTACTCCCATGTACAGCACGGGCCGCACGAGGGATGGATGGACCCTGTGCCCCCCTCGGGCGCCGGCTTCGACGTCTGGGGTTCCGCGGCGGTCTGACATCGACGAGGCGCTCACAGCGTGGCGGCGGCGAAACCCAGGCTCGCCAGAAGGGTGACGGCTCCGAGCGCGATGGCGCCGCCGAAGGCGATCTGTCCGAGCTTCTTCAGGCCTTCCTCGTTCCTCGTGAACGCCCAGAGCAATCCGCAGCCGACGATGGCGATGAGGACGAGCGCGCGTGCGGTGGGACCGGTGAGGTTGTCGAGGAGGTTTTGCAGCGGTGTATCCCACGGCATCGGTGCGCCAGCAGAACTGGCGAAGGCAGTCGGTGCCAGGATGGTGAGGAAGCTCAGCGCGACGGCCATGGTGCGACCCGCTCTGACAACTCTCCAAGCACCGAGCGCAGGCATCAGATGCGCGCGAGCAGCGCGACGGGCAACGTTACGAACTCGTGTCATGATTCTGCTCCGTCAGATGGTGAAGAGAATACAGGCCGCGGTCGTCGAGCCCTTCCACTCGCGCAATGTCGGTGACTCGGCGACCTGCGTTCCCGCCGGCGATAACGACGACGAGATTGATGGCTTCGGCGACGAGAACAGTCTGTGGCGGCACATTGGCGCGCTGCGCAAGCCGATCGAGTCTGTTGAGTGCCCCCTCCGCGCTGGACGCGTGCACGGTCGCTACGCCGCCGGGATGCCCCGTCGCCCAGGCATCGAGTAGATCGAGCGCCTCGGGCCCGCGCACCTCGCCAACGATGATTCGGTTGGGGCTCGTTCGGAGCGTGCTTCGCACCAGCTCGGCGAGCGACACCTGCGGCCCAGTGCGGAGTGTGAGGTGATCATCCGCGGCACACTGCAGTTCGACGGTGTCCTCGAGGAGCACGAGACGCTCTTGCGGGAACTGGTCGGTGATCTCCCGGAGAAGCGCATTGGCCAGCGTCGTCTTACCGCTATTGGTTCCGCCGGCGACGAGAATGTTCTCGTGCGCAACGACGGCGGCGCGGAGCGCGTCACACTGTGCCGCCATCAGGATTCCGCTCGCGACGTACTCACTGAGTGTGTGGATCACGCTCGACGGCTTGCGGATCGTGAAGGTGGGACCGGATGACAGTGGCGCGATGAAGCCCTGGAGACGGCTGCCATGGAACGTCCTGCGCGGCAGCTCCGCCTGGAGTCGCGGTTGGTCGGGGGTCAGTGTGTGGCCGAGGCTCGTCGCCACTGCATTGAGGAACAGCTCAATGCGGTGGGCTGGGAGATGTTCCCCGGTATCACGCTTCCCGCGCGACCGCGTGTCGACACGCACCGCGTTGTCCTGCGGGTTCACGTAGATCTCGGTCACGTCCTCGTCGCCGAACGCATCCGTGATCACCGGCCCGAGGTATCGGGTCAGCATCTCGGATAGCCGCTCTGCATCTTCGTCGCACCGTGCCATAACGGATGCGACGAGCTCCGGCTGCGCCATACGAATATGGAAGTAAGTGACCATGCGGAGGGCGACGCGCTACATCGCTCATGCACCCTCTCTAGGTCTCCGTACCTCGCCGTGCTCGCGAGCGTTCTACGTCCGCAACCATCAGGCGTTGCGCTCGGCCTCTCGAGCAAGCAGCGCGTCGCGAACGGTCGCACGTAGGGCCGTCAGTAGGGCCATCTGTGGCGCACTGACCATGGTCCGGAGTCGACGTAACTCATGCGGAAGCAGTCGGTCGGCTGTGCGAGCAATCTGGTCCCGAAGCTCTGGCAGCCGGGGTGCACCACGAAGCTCCCGCGATAGTGCGCGCTCCTGCTCAGTGGCCTGGTTGGCATGTTGTTCGCTTGCCTTTCGCTCGCTGGCCGCCTCCCGGGCGGCACCCGCGGCATCCCATCCGACGACCCCGTCGACGATCGCGACGGTGCCGCGCGCAGCTCCGGGGCCCAGGGTGCCTATCTCGTTCAACCGGCGCACACGAACTTCGGCGGCCATACTCGACAAGGCACGTTCGGCGGAAGCGGCCTCCTGGCCCAGATGTGCGGCTTGGCCAGCGGCCGCTCGCGCCGGCCGATCATCCATCTCGGCTGCGAGCCCGAGGGCGCGCCGTCGCTCTACTTCCAGCAGGGCGCCGAGTCGCTCTGGCGCGGCGCGTAGAGTACGAACTGCCGCCTCAATGCCCTGCTCCGTCACGATGGCGACGTAGGCGTCTCTGGCTTTCGCAGGTGTACGATACACTTCGCCTAGCGCTCGGATGAATGCCTCCTCCGCCGCGCGCGCACGATCGAACGCCGAGGACAGCTGTGCCGTTCGTGCTCGCGCCGCGTCGGCGTCGAGCCTGGCCGTGTACTGACGCTGTGTGAGCTCCGCGACGCGTTCGTAGGTCCGAAGGTCCGACGCCAACTCGTCCACGGTTTCGTATGAATTGCGCGCGCGAGTGGCTGGGTCACTCGGCCGCGTGTCGGCGTTCGGGGCGTGGACCGGGACCGACGCCGGCGTCATCTCGTGGCGAGCAGCCTCGCGGGTGAGCCTCCCCGGCACCTGGCGAATGCCCAGCGCTCGCTCCTCTTCGCGCAACGCCTGTTGCACCATCCGTTGGTCCTGCCAGCGGCTCCAGACCCTCCCTGTTTCGGGGTGTACCCGGTTCACCAGCAGGTGCACATGCGCGTGCTCGCGGTCCTTGTGCGCGACGATGACTACCTGATGCTCCTGGAGCCGTAGCGCGGCGAGCACCCGGTCCGCTACGCGTTCCATCGCTGCACGGTCTACGGTGTCGTTTGGGTCGAAGCTCAGGGCGAGATGATAGACGGGCTTGTCGACCCGGACGTTCTGCGCGGCGGTCGCCCGCATGATCTTGGCGCCAAGCTCGGGATCGTCGGTCGGTAGATTGCGCGAGCTGCTCCAAGCCACACGATCTCGATGGAGCCCCGACCGCCCGACGACGAGGTAGGTGCCGAGCGTCTCGAAGTTTCGGCTGCTGCTCGACATGCCGATCATACACGACTCATTCGATGCTGCGGATGGTCGCCAGGAGCACCTCGAGCGCGCGCTCGAACTCGGGGGCGATGGGAAGCTGAAGCTCCCTCGCTTTCTGCCCGAGTGCTGCAAGCTCGTTTCCGATTCGCGCGAGCTCACGTATCAGGGCGTCTTTGACAGGTGTGTGTCGCGCGTGCAGTGCGACCCCGAGCGCGGCTTCCCGGATGAAGCAGGCAACCGGCCGCCCACACTCGATGGCGCGCAAGGTAATCGTGGCCAGCTCTCCCGGCCTGAAC
>JALYXJ010000446.1 GCA_030947165.1 Gemmatimonadota bacterium | reverse complement strand
GCGCGCGGCCCCTATGCCGTGCAGGCAGCGATCGCCGCCTGTCACGCACGGGCGCGCACGGGAGACGAGACCGACTGGGCTCGCATCGCCGCGCTCTACGATGAGCTCGCGCAGCTCACGCCATCTCCGATCGTGGAGCTGAACCGCGCTGTCGCGGTCTCGATGGCGTCCGGGCCCGCCGCTGGTCTCGCGATCGTGGACGCGCTGACATCGGAGCCGGCGTTGAGCGGCTATCACCTGCTACCGGCGGTCCGCGGCGACTTGCTCGTGAAGCTGGGGCGCTTCGACGAAGCGCGCGCGGAGCTCGAGCGTGCGGCGTCGCTCACCCGCAACGTGCGCGAGCGGGATTTGCTGCTGGCGCGCGCGGCTCAGGCCAGCGCGGCGAACGCCGGCGGCGCGAGACGAGGCCATTGATTCCACTCGAAGAGATGCAGGTGGCGGAGGGATCGTCGGCTTCTGCTCGTGGGATGCCGATCAACGCCGAGGGGCCACGAACCGGCGCGACTGCCGCTCGTACGCGTGCGCCAGCGCGAGCACGCGAGCATCGGCGCCGGGCAGGCCGACGATGGAGAGGTTGAGCGCCGGCATTCCATCCGCGCCCATCCCGGCAGGCACGGAGACTTCGGGCAGGCCGAGCCAGTTGCCATAGCCGAGCGCGGTGCGGACATCGGGCCAGGGATCGACGGCGCGCGGAGCGTTGAAGGGCATGGTCGGATAGACCATGGCTGCCACGCCCGCCGCGCGCATCGAGACCTCGAGCGCCGACACCACCTGGCCGCGCGAGCGGGCGAACGAACGTCCGGCCGGGTCGTCCGTCATGGCCTGGCCAAGGAGCGGCTCGCACTCCTCGAAGGTGGCGGGGAGTACGTCGTAGAACGCCCGAAACCCCGCGTAGCCCCGGCGCATCGCAGCGCGCGGGTCGTCCGTTCGACCGGCGAAGTAGGCGAGCAGCGCGTTCGCGGTGGGGGCGGGCGACTTCGGGTCCACGGCGACGTCGCCACGGGCGCTCGCCGCGGCGGCGAACGCGTCCCGATAATCGACGCGAGTGACCGAGGGAACGAAGGGCTCGACCGTCGCGCCGGCCGCGCGCAGATCGCCCACGGCGCGGTCCCAGGTGGCGAGCGCTTCCGCGCCCATCTGCGCGCGCGGCACATGCGCCTCGACGAGCCCGAGTCGCACGCCGGACAGCGCGTCGTCGCGCAGTGCGGCGAATGACGCGCTATCCGGCGCACCGGGCAGCGCCATCGGGTCCGACGCGTCCGCCCCCGTGATCGCGGCGAGGAGGCGCGCTGCGTCGGCCACCGTGCGCGCGAGCGGACCGTGCGTGTCGAGGTAGGGCCAGGTTGGGATCACCCCGGTGCGCGGCACGAGCCCGAAGGTGGGCTTCATCCCCACGACTCCGGTGAACTGCGCGGGGATGCGGTTGGAGCCGCCGTCGTCCGTGCCGAGGGCCGCGAATGCCATCCCGGTCGCGACCGCGACCGCCGAGCCCGCGCTCGACCCGCCGGGCGTGCGAGTACCCGTTGCATCGTGCGGGTTGAGCACCTGCCCCGTGTGGCTGCTGGTCCCGTTACCGTGATAGGCGAAATCGTCGGCCGCGGTCTTCCCGAGGACGATCGCGCCGGCGGCGCGAAGCCGGGCCACCTCCAGCGCGTCGCGCCGCACCGGCTCCGGGAAGAGGCGCGCCCATTCCGCGCTGGATGCGTTGGTTGGTAAACCGTACACATCATAAATCGCCTTCGCGAACACGGGCACACCATCCAATGGCCCACGAGACTGACCACGACGCCGTCTGGCGTCGGCAGCGCGCGCGTCCGCCGAAGCGGTGACCGCCAGCGCGTCGATGGCGCGCCACCTCGGCCCCTCGGCGCGGCAGCGGTCGAGCGCGCGGGCGGTGACTTCGGTGGCGCTCCACGCGCCACGACGACGGCCCGCCTGGTACTCGGCAATCGTGCCGTCGAGTGGGTCGCTGGCGAGCAAGTCCCATTTCGGGAGTGAGACCGCGGCGAGCGCGGCGAGCTGAGCGAGGACTTCGCGACGGGTGGGCGACATCGCGGGGCAGAGGTGTGGGGGCGGACGGTCGACGCGACCCCAATCTAGACGCCTGCATCGGGGGTGCTAGGCGGGTGCGCCGTCATCGCGTAGGTTGTTTTCGCTCGGCGCGAATCAGGCCGGCTATCCGATCCACCCCAGCCACCTCACGATGCCACCAGTGAACGTCGCCGTCGTCGGCTCCGGCTTCATGGGAGCGGCGCACATCGACGCGCTCCGGCGAGTGCCCGGCGTCCAGATCGTCGCCCTCGCCGCGCTCGACCTGTCGCGGGCGAAGGATCTCGCGCAGCAGTACGGAATCCCGGACGTCGTCCAGGACTGGCACGCCCTCCTCGTGCGACCGGACGTCCACGTCGTGCACAACTGCACGCCCAACAACCTGCACTTCGAGGTCAACCGGGCGCTCATCAAGGCGGGCAAGCATGTGCTGTCGGAGAAGCCCCTCACGATGACGTCGGCGGAGTCGGGCGAGCTGGTGCGACTCGCCCGCGAAGCCGGCGTGGTCACGGCCATCAACTTCAACTATCGCGGCTACCCGCTCGTGCAGCAGGCGCGCGCGATGGTGGCGCGGGGCGATTTGGGCGAGCTGTTCCTCGTGCACGGCCACTACCTGCAGGACTGGCTGGCCCACGATACCGATTACAACTGGCGTCTCGAGTCGAAGGTCAGCGGCGCGTCGCGCGCCATCGCCGATATCGGCTCGCACTGGTTCGACCTCGTCCAGTTCGTCACCGGACGTCGGATCACTAGCGTGTACGCACATCTCTTCCGCGTGCACGAGACGCGGAAGAAGCCCAAGAAAGGACATGCGGCGAGCTTCAAGGCGAAGGAAGAGGCGGCGCCACAGGAGTACGACGTGACGCAGATCGATACCGAGGACGGCGGCTTCGTGCTCATCGAGCTCGAGGGCGGGCTGCGCGGCTCGCTCACCGTGTCGCAGGTAAGCGTGGGCCGGAAAAACCGGCAGTGGATCGAGGTGGACGGCAGCCGCAGTGCCGTGGCGTGGGATCAGGAGAATCCCAACGATCTGTGGATCGGGCACCGCGACCGGGCGAACGAGGTGTTGATGAAGGATCCGGCGCTGCTGGACCCAGCGGCGCGCGGGTATGCCCACTACCCGGGCGGTCATCCCGAGGGTTACCCCGAGGGGCCGCGCAACCTGTTCGGGGCGCTCTACCGCTACATCGCCGCCGGCAAGAAGCCCGGACGCGACGCGGCAGATTTTCCCACGTTCGAGGACGGCGACGCCGAGGTGCGCATCGTCGAAGCCGTACTGCGCAGCCACGAGCGGAAGGAGTGGGTGAAGCTGGACCATTAGCACGAGCGCCGCTCGATCACATCAGAATGGAACCATGCCGAGACCGATCACGCTGTTCACCGGCCAGTGGGCGGACCTGCCGCTCGACACCCTCGCCCCCAAGGCGCGCAGTTGGGGCTACGACGGGCTGGAGCTCGCCTCGTGGGGCGATCACTTCGACGTCACGCGCGCGCTGAAGGACGAGGCGTACTGTGCCGAGCGACGCGCGCTCCTCGCGCGCCATGGACTGAAGGTGTTCGCCATCAGCAATCACCTCGTCGGCCAGGCGGTGTGCGACCGCATCGACGAGCGCCACAAGAGCATCCTGCCGCCGCACGTGTGGGGGGACGGGGAGCCTGAAGGCGTTCGTCGCCGAGCCGCAGAGGAGATGAAAACCACCGCGCGGGCCGCGGCACGGCTCGGCGTCAAGGTCGTGACGGGCTTCACCGGCTCGTCAATCTGGCCGCTGCTCTACAGCTTCCCGCCGGTCAGCCCCGAGATGGTCGATGCGGGATTTCGCGATTTCGCCGACCGATGGGAGCCGATTCTCGACGTGTTCGCCGAGGTGGGGGTGAAGTTCGCGCTCGAGGTGCATCCCACGGAGATCGCGTTCGACACGTCGTCGGCGCTGCGCGCGGTGGACGCGGTGGATGGGCACGATGCGTTCGGCTTCAACTTCGATCCGAGCCACCTCGGTTATCAGGGCGTGGACTATCTCGGGTTCATCGAACGGTTCGGCTCACGGATCCATCACGCGCACATGAAGGACGTCTGGTGGTCGGAGACGCCGAAGCCGTCGGGGGTGTTCGGCGGTCACCTGCCGTTCGGCCATCGCGACCGCTTCTGGGATTTCCGCTCCATCGGGCGCGGGCGCATCGACTTCGAGGGGATCGTGCGGGCGTTGAACGGCGCGGGCTACACGGGCCCGTTGTCAGTGGAATGGGAGGACGGGGCAATGGAGCGCGAGTTCGGCGCGCAGGAGGCATGCGCTCGGCTGCGCGCGATCGAGTTCCCATCGTCCAGCGTGGCGTTCGACGCGGCGTTCGCGCGGGAGTGAGCCCCTAGCGCCGGAGCGGAAGCGCCGTGAGCTGTCCATACGCGACCGCCTGAGAGAACGTCCACCGCTGAGCGCGGAACGCCGCCGCCGGCTGTGCCAGCGTGATGGCCGCGCGAGCCTCGCTCGGCGCCCACAGCGTCACGCGCTCCCCAGCCAACACGGCGAGCCGCATGCGTGCTCCCTCGTTGGCCAGCGCTTCCTCGGGAATCCGCAGCGTCGCGCGCGCGCCGGGTGCCACGCGAGCAAGCAGCCACTGGCGCTGATCGCCGACGAGGTAGACATGCACGTAGTCGCGCGCGTCGTTGTCGAACCGGATGACAACGGGAGGCGCGTCCGTGCGCATCGGTTCGTCCCAAACGAGCCGCGAGGGAGCGCCGGCGCAGGCACTGAGTGTGAGGGTGACGGTCAGGGCGGCGGCGAGTGAAACCAGAGAGCGGATGCGCGGCGTAGTCATTGTGTCCTCCAGGAGCGGGAAATGGCGCGATCGGCGCCTTATCCCTTAGCGCGCAGAACGCGGCGAAACCCACTCACGGGTGGTGGTGTCCAACCTGGGAGACCGGCTTTTCCCCTCAGCTCCGAGCGATCATGCCCAGCACCCCCGTGCCCGCCAGGGCGGCGTCACCCTCGAACGCCGCGAACGGCCGCCCGGCGCATGTTGTCACCGAGCTGCTGCACGCGTGGGGTGCGGGCGACGCGAGGGCGAGCGAGGCGCTCGTGCCACTCGTCTACGCGGAGCTTCGGCGGCAGGCGCGGCGCGCGCTGCGCCGCGAGAGCGAGGGCCACACGCTCCAGGCCACGGCACTCGTGCACGAGGCGTGGCTGCGCCTCGATGGCCAGCACGACGCGCGCTGGGAGAGCCGCAGCCAGTTCCTGGCTGTGGCTGCGCAAATGATGCGTCGCGTGCTCGTGGACCATGCGCGCACGCGGCGGGCGCTCAAGCGCGGGGGCGGTGTCGCGGCGACGCAGGTCACCCTCGGCGAGGCGATCCAGGCAGTCGCCTCGCCTGACCCGGTGGACGTGCTCGCGTTGGACGACGCGCTCGAGCGCCTCGCCATCATGGATGCGCGAAAGGCGCGGCTGGTGGAGCTGCGCTACTTCGCCGGGCTGAGCATCCCTGAGGCCGCGGCGGCGCTCGGCATCTCGGAAGCGACCGTGGGTCGTGAGTGGGCAGTCGCACGCATGTGGCTCCGCCGCGAGCTCGAGGCATGAGCATCTCCACACCGGGCGATCCGGCGGCCGCCGTGCCGCCGATGACCCCCGACCGGTGGCGGGCGGTGGACGCGATCCTTCAGGCCGCGCTCGCGTGCGCGCCCGATCGGCGGGACGCGGTCGTCGCGGCCGCGTGCGGCGGGGATTGGGTGCTGCGCCGCGAGGTCGCGTCGCTGCTCGCCGCGAACGTGGACGCCGCCGACGATTTTCTCGAGCGGCCGGCCGCGGAGGGGATCGGCGCGTCGGATGTGACGCCGCCGCTCGCCGGCCGCCTCGCGAACGCCCTCGTGGGCCGATACACGATCGAGCGCGAGATCGCGCGCGGCGGCATGGCGACGGTGTATCTCGCGCGCGATCCGCGGCACGGCCGCCATGTCGCGATCAAGGTGCTGCGCGAGGAGCTCGCGGCGGCCGTCGGCCCGGAGCGGTTTCTTGCAGAGATCCGCGTCACCGCCTCACTGCAGCACCCGCACATCCTGCCGCTGTTCGACTCGGGAAGTGTAGACGGGTTGCTCTGGTACGTGATGCCGTTCGTCGAGGGTGAGACGCTGCGGTCGCGGCTCGCGCGCGAGGGGCGGCTCCCGGTCGCTGAGGCGATACGTCTCGCGCGCGAGGTCGCCGACGCGCTCGACCACGCCCACGTCCGCGGCATCGTGCACCGCGACGTCAAGCCGGAGAACGTGCTGCTGCAGGA
>JALYXJ010000445.1 GCA_030947165.1 Gemmatimonadota bacterium | reverse complement strand
GCTGGTGGCTTGACCTTGATCTCGGCCGTGATGGTCGGCGGAGGCGACGACCCGGCGGCGGGTGGCACAGCCGACGCGGCCGCTGCCGCCGGCGCCGTCCTGGCTTTCTGATCCGATGGCGCCTTGGGCGCGCTGGGCGAAGGGACGGGCGCCGAGGACGCAGCCGGGGTGGCCGGCTTCTCAGCGTCGGTAAGGAATTCCTTCGTCCGGTGCAGCGCCTCCGTGGCCTGCGCATGCTGCCGGCTCAGACGGGCGATGGTCGCGTCGCTCTGGGTCAGGAAATCCTGCCACGCCTCCGGCGACAGCTCGCCCACGTGCGAGCGCAACTCCGCTTCGGCCCGCTCGTCACGCACCCGATGCTGCTGCTCCTCCAGGGTGGCGATCCGGGTCGCGAGCGTGGTGAGCTCGCCGCGGAGCGCTTCGACCTGGCCATTGAGACGTGACAGAACAGCCTCCAGGCGTGCGGTGTAGTCGGCGTGCACGCGAGTATAGACGTGCTTGGGCGTCTCGGCCCGCCGCGCGTTGAGCGCCTCGAGCCAAACCTCATAGCGCACGCGCTCCTCCATCAGCGAGCCCACGGAGGTGAGCGCCGATTCGCCTGCCTCCGCCGCGTCGTCGCGTGGATTACCGACCATCAACTCTCTCCTGCGTCAGAAGCGGGTGTCGGCGCGGCGCTGCCAGCCGGCCCCCGTGACATACCCCCTGCTGCCTCTGCGCCACTGCTCGCGGAGGACCAAATTGACTGACAAGTGCTTTCCATCCATGAATTTCGACGACGGCGCAGTGCCCCCGGTCACATTGGGACCGGCCTCTGGGGGGCCGGGCCCGTCTAGGGGGTCCGCCGATGGATGATCCGGCCCTGCACCACTGTCAGCTCCACCCGGCCGCGCAGCGTCTGGCCGGCGTAGGGGGTGTTTCGCCCCTTGGAGCGGAAGCGTCCCGGGTCCACGGTCCATTCGGCGTCGGGATCGAAGACGGTGACGTCGGCCGAAGCGCCACGCTTGAGCGTGCCGCCAGGCAGCTTGAACAGCCGAGCCGGGGCACACGCCATCCGCTCGACGAGCGTATTGAGATCGATCACCCCCCGATGCACGAGCCAGGTGAGATTCACCGCCAGCGCCGTCTCCAGCCCGACGATTCCGTTCGGCGCGTCGGCGAACTCCCGCTCCTTCTCGTCATAATGATGGGGCGCATGATCCGTGGCGATGACGTCGATCGTGCCGTCCTTCACCGCGTCCTGAAGCGCTTCGATGTCGGCCGCGGTGCGCAGCGGCGGATTCATCTTCGCGTTGGTCTCGTAGCCCTCCACGGCATCTTCCGTCAGCGACAGGTGGTGCGGGCACACCTCGGCAGTGACGTTGATCCCCCGCTCCTTGCCCCAGCGAATCAGCTCGACCGAGCCTCGCGTGCTCATGTGGCACAGATGAATGTGCCCTCCCGTGAGCCGAGCGAGCAGGATGTCGCGGATGGCCATGATCTCCTCGGCCTCGGCGGGAATGCCCTTGAGCCCGAGCCGAGCGCTCACCAGCCCTTCGTTCATCGCGCCGTTCGCGGCGAGGGTCGGCTCCTCGCAGTGGTCCGCCACGGGGATGCCGAAGGTGCGCGCGTACTCGAGCGCCGTGCGCATGAGTTGTGCGCTCACGACCGGCTTGCCGTCGTCGCTCACGGCCACGGCGCCCGCACCCACCATCTCGCCGAACTCGGCAAGGGTCTTCCCCTGCTGGCCGATTGAGATCGCCCCGATCGGGTAGACCTTCGCGCCGCCGGCGCGCTGCGCCTGCCGGATGATGAACCCGACCGCGGCCTGATTGTCCGTCACTGGATCGGTGTTGGGCATCGCGCACACCGCGGTGAAGCCGCCCGCCGCCGCCGCGAGCGCACCGGTGGCGATCGTCTCCACCTCCTCGCGGCCGGGCTCGCGGAGATGGCAGTGCACGTCCACGAAGCCGGGCGACACGACGAGCCCCGTACAGTCGACCACCTCCGGCTCGGCGCCCTTGTCGCGCCGCACCTCGCCGAGTCGGCCACTCGCCTCGATCACGCCGTTGGTCAGCAGCAGGTCGCCGATCTCGCCGAGCCGCTGCGATGGGTCCACCAATCGCCCGCCCTTGAGAAGCAGCGATCTGGGAGCGTCAGTCATCGGCCCCCTCCACGCTTCGCCGCTTCGGCCAATTCGGGCTTGCCGCCCGCGAGCAGATAGAGCACCGCCATGCGCACGGCCACACCGTTCGTCACCTGATTGAGGATCACGCTGTGCGGCCCGTCGGCCACG
Organism: Gemmatimonadota bacterium; assembly: GCA_030947165.1. Next base: position 1,846 of record JALYXJ010000445.1, on the reverse strand, counting down.
TCGGAGTCGATCTCCACGCCGCGGTTCATCGGCCCGGGATGGAGGATGAGAATGTCCTTGGGCGCGCGCGCCAGCCGCTCGCGGCTCACCCCGAACACGCGATTGTACTCGCGCAGCGACGGGATGTATCCGCTCTGCATCCGCTCGAGCTGGAGGCGCAGGATGTTGAGCGCATCGGCCCACTGGATGGCGTCCTCGATGTGCTCGAACACGGTAACGCCGAAGTCGTCGATGGCATTCGGCAGCAGCGAGCGCGGGCCACAGACCGCCACGTCGGCGCCCATCTTCTTCAGGCCCCAGATGTTGGAGCGGGCGACGCGCGAGTGCAGCACGTCGCCGCAGATGCAGACCTTGAGTCCGGCGAGGCGCTTGAAGCGGTCGCGCAGGGTGAGCATGTCGAGCAGCCCCTGCGTCGGGTGCTCGTGCGTGCCGTCCCCCGCGTTGATGACGTTGGATTCGATACGCTCGGCAAGAAATTGCGCCGCGCCGGAGGCGCCGTGACGGATCACCACCATGTCGATCCGCATCGCCTCGAGATTGCGGGCCGTATCGACGAGCGTCTCCCCCTTGCTCACGCTCGAGCCCGTCGACGCCACGTTCACTGTGTCGGCGGAGAGGCGCTTCTCGGCGAACTCGAACGAGATCCGCGTGCGGGTGGACGCTTCGAAGAAGAGGTTGACGATCGTCGAGCCGCGTAGCGTGGGAACCTTCTTGATCGCCCGCTCGCTGATCTCCTTGAACGGCTCGGCGGTGTCGAGGATGAGACGGATCTGGTCGCCCGAGAGGTGCTCGAGTCCGAGCAGGTCCTTTCCCAGCGAGCCAGTGGTCCCCGCCGTCACGCGCTGCCCGAGTCCGCGATGACGACGGCGTCGCGCTCGTCCAGCTCCTTCACCATCACGTCGACGCGCTCGCCCGTGCCCACCTTCACGGCCTTGCCCACGACGTCGGGTTGGATGGGCAGCTCGCGTCCACCGCGGTCCACCAGCACGGCCAGACCGATACGCTTTGCCCGACCGAAGTCCGCCAGCTCGTCGAGCGCGGCGCGCACCGTGCGGCCCGTGTAGAGCACGTCGTCCACGATCACGACGTGCATGCCGTCGATGGCGCCCGGCAGATTCGTGGCGCCGACGACGGGGCGAGGGCCGACCATCTGGAGGTCGTCGCGGTACAGCGTGATGTCGAGGGCGCCGTTGGGAACGTCCACCCCCTCGCGCTCCTTGATGGACGAGACGATGCGCGCCGCGAGCTGGACCCCGCGGCGCTGGATGCCGACGATGATCAGATCGTCGGTGCCTTCATTGAGCTCGACGATCTCGTCGGCCATTCGGCGAATCGTGCGGTCCATCGCACGCGCGTCGAGGACGGTGGACTGGCGGGCGGTCATGGCCGGCAATATGGCCGGCCGCCCACCAAAATAGAAGCCGCGCGACGGTGGCGCGATGTCGTCGGTGACCGTCCGCACGTACCTATGGTCTCAGCACGCAACGGTCTTGATGCTAACGTTTACGTTTTTCACGCTGTCTAGTCTCCGCCCGGATCAGTACGGACGCGCTGTGGTGTCCGGTCCGTCACGGCGCGCGGGCGAGCTTGCCCCCGCCTTCTCCTTGCCCTCGACGCATCATGGAGAGTATGCAATGAACCGCCTCGCACGACTCGCCACTTTCACTCTCGCCGTCGCCGCGCTCGTCGGGCGCGGGGCCGGCGCCCAGCAGGCCACCGGCACCGTGACCGGCCGCGTCACGGATGCCGACGCGCGCCGACCCGTGCCAAGTGCGCAGGTGTTCGTGGTTGGCACCGCGATCGGTACGCGGACGGACGCCGACGGGAACTATCGGCTCGCCGGCGT
>JALYXJ010000439.1 GCA_030947165.1 Gemmatimonadota bacterium | reverse complement strand
CGTCCATCTGCCGGATCAGTGTGCCCCGGCGGCCGACGTCGTGGACGTGCTCCAGATCCCCGCGTTTCTCTGCCGCCAGACCGATCTCCTGCTCGCCGCTGGCGCCACGGGCAAGCCGGTGAACGTGAAGAAAGGGCAGTGGATGCATCCCGAAGGCATGCGTGGCGCCCTCGCGAAGGTGCGCGCCGGTTACGCCGACGCCGGCCATCGTGGGACCCCCGAGGTCGCCGCCACGGAACGCGGGTCCTTCTTCGGCTATGGCGACCTGGTCGTCGACTTTCGTGCGCTGCCGCGCATGCGCGCGGCGTGCGATGCGCCGGTGATCTTCGACGCCACGCACAGCGTCCAGCAGCCCGGTCGCGGAGAAGGGGGCGCCAGCGGCGGCGCGCGCGAGTTCATCCCGCCGCTCACCATGGCCGCGTGCGCCGTCGGCGTGGATGGGCTCTTTCTGGAGACGCATCCCGATCCGGCACATGCGCCAAGCGACGGCCCGAACATGATTCCGCTCGACAACCTCGACGAGCTGATCCTGCGCGCCGTGGACATCTGGCATCGCGCGCGAGCACGGGGCACCACGTGATCCATCAGACGCTTGCACGCTCGATCCGGCTCGTCGGCCTCGACGTCGATGGTGTGCTCACGGACGGAGGGATCTACCTCGGCGCGAGCGACGGCAAGCCCGTGGAGCTCAAGCGATACGAGATCCAGGACGGACTTGGAATCCATCTTCTACAGAAAGCCGGCATCCGCGTGGCGATCATCACGGGCCGGGTGTCGGAGAGCGTGCGGCTGCGCGCCGCCGAGCTCGGGATCGAGGACGTCGCGCAGGATTCGCAGGCGCAGAAGCTCCCCGCCTTTCTCGCCATGCTGGACAAGCATGGGATCGCGCCGTCCGAGGCCGCCTTCGTCGGCGACGACTTTCCCGACCTGGCCGTCCTGCGCCTGGTCGGTATGCCCGTGGCCGTCGGCAATGCCGTACCGGAAGTGAAGGCCGCGTGTACGGTGCACCTCTCGAAGCACGGCGGTGCGGGCGCCGTGCGCGAGTTCGCCGAGCTGCTCATGAAGGCGCGGGGCGATTGGGGCAGCGTCACGGAACGCTACGTCGAGGAACGGTCGCTGCCGCTCGCCGAGCCGCACGCATGAACGCCGAGCAGATCGTCGATCGCGGGCGACGGGTCCTACGGCTCGAGCGTGAAGCGCTCGCCACCGTCGAGGACCGTCTCGATGAGCGCTTTGCCAGCGCGGTGACGATGATCGCCGGCTCGGCGGGACGCGTCATCGTCGCCGGCGTAGGCAAGTCGGGGCTGATCGGCCGGAAGATCGCTGCGACGCTGACGTCGACCGGAACGCCCGCCGTCTTCCTGCACCCGGTGGACAGTGCTCATGGCGATCTCGGCATCGTCGGCCCCGGCGACATCGCGATTCTGCTCTCCAAGTCCGGCGAGTCGGACGAACTGCTCCGGCTGCTCGAACATCTTCAAGGCCTGGGGGTACGCACCATCGCCATCACCGGCGAGCGCGACTCGGCGCTCGGCCGGCTGTGCGACGTCACGCTGGATGCGTGGGTGAAGGAGGAGGCGTGTCCGCACGACCTCGCGCCCACCACGAGTACCACGGCGGCACTCGCGCTCGGTGACGCACTCGCCGTAGCCCTGCTGGAGCACAAGGGATTTCGCCGCGAGGATTTTGCGCGGCTCCATCCTGGTGGCGCGATCGGCCGGCGGCTCGTCATGCGCGTGGACGAGGTGATGCTGACCGATCCGCTCCCCGTGCTGCCGCCAGGCGCGCTGCTGCGGCAGGCGGTGGTGGTGTTGGCCGAACAGCGGGGCATCGTGCTCGTGGCGGATGCCGAGCGGCGACTGCAGGGCGTTCTCACGGCCGGAGATCTGACACGATTCATGGAACACGAAGCCAACGTGCTGTCCGCGCCGGTGGAGCGCATCATGACCCGTACGCCGCGCAGCGCGCACACGGGCGAGCTCGCGAGCGCCGTGGCGTACCGCATGGAGACGCACGGCATCATGGCGATGCCGGTCCTGGACGGCGGCGAGCGCTTGGCGGGCGTGGTGCATTTGCATGATCTCCTCCGCGCACGGGTCGCCTGATGGGGCGCGCCGTCCTCGTGCTCGTCGTGGCGATGGGCGTTGCCGCCGGCTGCTCCAGGTCGGCGAGCGCCCCGCCCGTCGGTGCCCGTGACTCGCTCGCCGACAGCGCGGAGCAGGTCATGCTCAATGTCCGATCGCTGCTCACCGATCACGGCATTCAGCGGGGCGAGATGTTCGCCGACTCCGTCTATATCTTCGACGAGAACACCCGCTTCGAGCTGCGCAAGGTCCGCGCGACCTTCAACACGAGTACCGGCGTGAAGGACGGCACGATGACCGCCAATCGCGGGCGCTACAATCTGCGCCAGCAGATCCTCGAAGGCTTCGGGAACGTCGTCATCACGACGAATGACGGCAAGCGGCTCACGTCGCCGCAGGTCCGGTACAACCAGCTCGCGAACGAGGTGTCGAGCGACACCAACTTCACCATGGTGGAGCCGGGTCGCACCCTGTCCGGCATCGGCTTCCGCTCCGATCCGCAGCTCACGCATGTCCGGGTGCTCCGGGCGCCACGCGGACAGGGCAGCTTCACGCTGCCGGGGCAGTGATGCGGACGACGGCCCTGGCCCTCCTGCTGTTGCTTGTCGTGCCCGCGAGTGCTCGCGCGCAGGCGGCGCCGGCGCCCACTGGGCGCTGCAAGATGCAGTTCACCTCGGAGCATGGGCTCACCTCGTTGAAGCTGCCGAGCGGGCAGTACAACGTCTTCACCGGAGGCAACGTCGTCGCGCGCTGCCCGGCGCAGGGGTTGGTCCTCAAGTCGGACAGCCTCGAGTCGTACGGCGACGACGGACGCATCCTGTTCATCGGCCACGTCGACTACTCCGAGCCGCGCCTCAAGCTCAAGTCCGATCAGGCGACGTACTTTCAGCGGGAGGAGCGGCTGCTCGCCACGCAGAACGTGAACGCGCGGCTGCCGAGCGGCTCGACGCTCAGGGGACCACAGCTCGAGTTCCTCCGCGCCATCCCGAACGTTCGCCCGCGACAGTCGGCGACGGCGATCGGACGACCCACGATCGCGCTCGTCGAGAAGGACGCGAAGGGAGTGGAGCAGCCGCCGGTCAACGTCACGGGCAACACCGTCTATCTGATGGGCGACAGCATCGTGTCGGCGCAAGGCAGCGTCGTCGTGGTCCGCCCGAACCTCACCGCCACCGGCGATTCCCTGTACGTCGACAGCGGCACCGGTCTGCTGCGCATCATGCGCACGCCCAAGATCGTCGGCACGAAGGGGCGTCCGTTCACTCTCGTTGGCGAGACGATCGACCTGCTCTCGAAGCAGCGCAAGCTGGACCGCGTGCTCGCCAAGAACGCCGCCGAGGCGACGAGCGAGGATCTGAACCTCAAGTCGGACAGCATCGACTTTCGCGTCACCAACGACCTCCTTCAGCGCGCCATCGCCTGGGGGAAGAGCCGAGCGCGGGCCACGTCGCCCACGCAGACCATCGTCTCCGACTCCATCGACGTGCTCATGCCGGCGCAACGCGTGCGCGAGATGCACGCCGTGCGCGGCGCGAGCGCCGAGGGCCTGCCCGACACCACGAAGTTCCACACGACGGAGAAGGACCGGCTCACCGGCGACACGATCGTTGCCTCGTTCGACACGATTCCCACCCGCGATACGACGAGCAAGCCGCGCATCCGCGAGCTGGTGTCCACCGGCCATGCGACGTCGCTCCAGCATCTGCCGCCCCGCGACACGTCGGCGTGCGTGCGGCTCCCCGCGATCAACTACGTGCGCGGGCGCGTCATCACGGTGACCTTCGACTCCGCCAGGGTGCAGACGGTGGTCGTCACGGACTCGTTGGCGGGCGGCTTGTACCTCGAGCCGAACGGCGATTCCACCTGCGCGCGGTTGGCGAAGCAGCCGCCGCCCGCGGCCACGCCGGCCACCGTTGGCGCCACGCCGGCCGGCGCGACGACGACGACGCCGGGGCAGACCCCGTCCGCGCCTCCAACCAGGCCCCCCCCCGCCGTCGTGCCGGCGCCAGCCGTCGCCCCTCCCTCCAAGCGACCATGACCGCGCCTGGCTCCTCCCCGCGACTGCAGGCCCTGGTCGACCGGATCGCCAAGGGCGACCGCTCGATCGCCCTGGCGCTGCATGCCCTCATCTGCGCGGCGGACGAGCGCGGCGTGGCGACCTTCAACGACATGGCCGTCTGCTATCGCGGCGACCACCTCGCCGCCCAGCGTGCCGCCGGCAAGGACGCCGCGCGCGAGGCGGGTGAGCTCAGCATGGACCAGGTCCGCACCTTCCTCGAGAAGTCGGTGCTGCCTCGCTTGTCGTCGGAGAAGGTGATCGTCATGCGTGCCGACGAGCCCCTCGAGTCGGACACGCCGATCCGATTCGCCGCGCCCTTCTGGACCGAGGTCTCGGCCATGCGGTCCGAGCTCGCCGACGTACTGCGACACACCGGCGAATACGCAACGCCGCGATTCTCCCGGGCCGTCGGCAGTCCGACCCCCGCCCAGGGCCAGCCGGCGATCGAGCCTGACACCGCCATGCCCAGCGTGCTCGAGGCGCAGGGTCTGGTGAAGATGTACCGCCGGCGCCGGGTGGTAAATGATGTGGCCCTGCGATTGCAACAGGGGGAGATCGTCGGACTGCTGGGCCCGAATGGGGCAGGGAAGACCACCACCTTCTACATGATCGTGGGGCTCATCCAGCCGCTCGCCGGGCAGATCAAGCTCGATGGGGCGGACATCACGTCCATGCCGATGTACCAGCGGTCTCGCAAAGGTCTCGGCTACCTCTCGCAGGAACCATCGATCTTCCGCAAGTTGTCCGTGGAAGACAACATCGTGGCGATCCTCGAGACCCTTCCCCTCTCCAAGGAGCAGCGGGACGCCCGGCTCGAGACCTTGCTGGACGAGTTGAGCATCAAGCACCTGCGGCACAGCAAGGCGTTCCAGCTCTCCGGTGGCGAGCGGCGGCGCCTCGAGATCACGCGGGCGCTGGTGACGGAACCGAAGTTCATGATGCTGGATGAGCCGTTCGCGGGGGTCGACCCGATCGCGGTGCACGACATCCAGACCATCGTGGCCGGACTCCGACACCGCGGCATCGGCGTGTTGATCAGCGATCACAACGTGGAACAGACACTGGATATCGTGGACCGCGCATACATCATGTTCGACGGCCAGGTGCAGGTGTCGGGCACCGTGCGCGAGCTCGTCTTCGACGACAAGGTGGCGAACATCTATCTCGGCCCGACCCTCTCGGCGCGCCTGCGCGCCCGGTTCGCCTCCGAGTCGCAGTCAGGGGGGAACGGCGCATGAGACCGGGACTCGGCCAACACACCCAGCTCAAGCAGGAGCTGAAGATCAATCCTCGCCTGTACCAGGCGATGGATCTGCTCTACATGCCCCTGCTCGACCTCCAGCAGCACCTCAAGCAGGAGCTGCTCAACAACCCGTTCCTCGACATGATCGAGCCGGACGAGGAAGACGAGGAGGAGGGCGAGCCGCAGCAGGACGAGCAAACGCAGGAGACCGAGGCGGAGAAGGAGGAGAAGGGCGAGATCGACTGGGAGGAGATCCTGCTCGACGGCTTCGACGCCGGCGGTCGCAGGGAGGAGCACGAGGAGCGCGAGTACTACGAGCCCGTCACCGTGGACTCACGCGACTTATCCGATCACCTCCGTGACCAGGTCACGCTCCTGGATCTCAATGGTCGACAGATGTTCCTGGCCGAAGAGTTCATCGGCAACATCAACGAGGACGGCTACCTCGCCTGCGGTCTCGAGAAGATCGTCGAAGGGGCGAACGAGGAAGTGCAGAAGGCGGCGGAAGACTCCGAGCGCGAGGTCACCGACCTTCCGCTGTACACGGTGGCCGAAGCGGAAGAGATGCTCGGCGTGGTGCAGAGCCTCGATCCGCCGGGCGTGGGTGCGCGCGATCTGCGCGAGTGCCTCATGCTCCAGCTCCGCGAGGCGGGGCTCGAGCACTCCGTGCCGTATCGCCTGGTGCGTGACTGCTTCGACGAGCTCATTGCCCACCGCTGGAGCGAGATTTCCAAGCGGTTCGGCATCAGCCCCACCGACGTGCAGAAGGCCGCCGATGAGATCGCGAAGCTGGACCCCAAGCCGGGGCTCGTCTACAGCGACGCGAGCGACAACTACATCATCCCCGACCTCATCGTCGACAAGATCGACGGCAAGTACCACGTCTTCCTCAACGACGCGAACCTGCCTCGCCTCAAGTTGAGCAAGGCGTACCAGGAGATCGCGCGCGACAAGAAGAAGTTCGACGGCGAGAACAAGGAGTTCATCTCCAACAAGCTCAACTCGGCCAACTGGATGATCCAGGCGATCGAGCAGCGTCGGCAGACGATGCTGAAGGTCATGAACTACATCGTCGAGCGGCAGCGGGAGTTCTTCGAGAAGGGGGTGCAGTACCTCAAACCGCTCACCCTTCGCGAGGTGGCCGAGGTGATCAGCATGCACGAGAGCACGGTCAGCCGCGTCACCAACGAGAAGTTCGTGCAGACGCCACGCGGCGTGCTTCCGCTCAAGTTCTTCTTCTCATCCGGCCTGTCCACCACGGCCGGCGAGGACGTGTCGGCGCGAGGCATCAAGGCGCAGATCCAGAAGCTCGTGTCCGACGAGAATCCCAAGCACCCGCTCACGGATCAGGCGATCGTCAACATCCTGAAGGAGACCGGGGTGCAGATTGCTCGGCGCACCGTGGCCAAGTATCGGGATCAGCTCGGCGTGCTCTCGGCACGCATGCGCAAGCGGGTATGACCCCGGACCAGCTCGCGCGCACCGCCCCCCCCCCCGCGGCCTCGCTGGTCGCCCGACGCGCGACGGACGTCGACGTGTCGGTGCTCGTGCCGGCGAAGGACGAGGCGGAGAATCTGCCCCTGTTCATGGAGCTGGCGGCCGAGGCGTTCGCCAGCTCGCCCGCCGTGCGCTTCGAGGTCGTCGTCGTGGACGACGGCTCCGTGGACGACAGCTGGGCCGTGCTCCAGCGGCTGCAGCACGAGTATCCCTTCCTGCGCAGCGTCCGCCATCGCAGCCGTCGTGGAATCGCCGACGCGCTGCGCACCGGCTACCTC
>JALYXJ010000430.1 GCA_030947165.1 Gemmatimonadota bacterium | reverse complement strand
GTCCCGTGTGCCTTTGCCTTTCACCGCTCGACCGCGTGACCGCCCGACCGCTTGACCGATAAGTACCTCACCAGCCCATCGACCGTCATCCCCGACGGCGTGCCCAGCTCGTACGCCTCGGCGAGTGACGGGTCGGCGGTCTGGCCGAGGATCTCGGCATCGCTCCTATCCCTCAGCTCGCGGACCATCACGTCGGGGGTGGCGCCTTCACCGAGGCGCCTGGCCGCCCACGCCGTCCACTGATCGAGCCGTCGCATGAGCTCGTCGAGATGACGCGTTGGATCGGCGAAGCGGCCGAAGTGCGTGAGATCGAGTGCGCGCGGGTTGGCGGCGCGGAGACGATTCACGCTCGCATGCCACGCCTCGATGTCGATGTCGGGGGGCGGCGTGGGCGGACGAACGTACGTGGCGCTGTTCAGGCGCACGCCGGCGAGGTCGCCCGTGAACACGGTGCGGTGCTCGGGATCCAGAAAGGCGATGTGGTGCGACGCATGTCCCGGGGTGTGCAGCGCATGCAGCGTACGTCGGCCGCATCGCACCTCGGCCGCGTCGGCGAGGGTGACCACGCGCTCGCTGGGGCAGGGCTCGAACGCGCCCCAGAGCAGGTCCATGCGACCGCCGTAGATGCGGGTGGCGCTGGCGATAAGCTTCGACGGGTCGATCATGTGTGGCGCGCCCGCTGGATGCACGAACAGGCGCGCGTGCGGCAGACGGCGCAGGAGCGCACCGGCTGCGCCGGCGTGATCGAGATGGATGTGCGTCACGAGCAGCTGCGTCACGTCGTCGAGGTCCGCGCCGGCCGCGGAGACGGCCCGCTCGAGGGCCGGGAGCGTGGAGCCCGGCCCTGTCTCGACGAGCGTATGACCGTGCCTGTCCGTGATGAGGTACGCGGCGACGACACCCTCGGTCCTCTGAAAATCGAGGTCGAGGCGCCAGAGGTCAGGCTCGAGCAATTGCGCGGGAACTTTCACTGGTCTCTTCCCATTTGCAGGGCTGATGGTGAAAGATAGCGCCGGTGGCTCCGGGATCGCCGACCCAACGACGCCCTTGCGCACGCCGGCCTCGGCGTGAATGCTACTGCCTGCCGTAGCGGTTGCTCCCCCGCCGTGCGACCGTCGCCTCCCGATGTTGGGCTGCATCTCTGCTCGCCACCCGTTTGAGGAGTCTGCGATGTCACTCTCGTACCGTGTACGTGCGGCCGTGCTTGCCGCGATCGTGCTGGTCGTCGCGCCGTTCTCCACGAAGGCGCAAGCCATCATCAAGGTGAACGATTCGATCTCGGTCCGTTTCGGGCTGCTCAGCCAGACCTGGATCGACTACAGCCAGAACGTGCGCCAGGACACCAGCTACGCGCAGAACATCTTCCAGCGCCGCATGCGGTTCATCTTCAGCGGCCAGGTCGGGTCGAAGCTCTCGTTCTTCTTCCAGACGGACAACCCGAACCTCGGTCGGACGGGTCCCGGATTCGTGAAGGCGCCGGGCACCGGGTTCATCCTCCAGGATGGGTACGTGGAGATCAAACCGACGTCGAACATCTTCATGCTCGACGCCGGGCTGCAGCTCATCCCGCTCTGCCGCAACTGCATCGCGAGCGCGGCGTCGCTGCTGCCGATCGACTACAGCACCTATTCGTTCCTCCAGAGCGGCGCGACCGTCTCGAGCGTGGGTCGCGACGTCGGCTTCATGGCGAAGGGGGTCTTCGCGGATCAGAAAGTCGAGTACCGCCTTGGCGTCTTCTCGGGCGCTCGGCTGCCCGTGGTCCCTGTGCCGCCCGCGGTGCAGGCGGGCTCGAATTCCGTGCGCGCGGCCGGCCACCTGATGATCAACTTCCTGGAGGTGGAGCAGCCGAGCTACGTGCTGCCCGGTACCTACCTCGGTCGGAGGAAGGTCTTCAACATCGGCGGCGGCTTCGACGCGCAGAGTCGCTACAAGGCGTACGCGGGTGACGCCTTCCTGTCGTATCCTTTTGGGGCGAACGGCATGACGCTGTCGGGCACGTACATCCACTACGACGGCGACACCTTCTTCCCGACGCTGCCGAAACAGAACACCTACGAGGTCGAAGGCGGCTACCACTTCACCGAGGCGAAGATCACGCCGTGGGCGAAGTTCGAGGCACGCCAGTACGATGACGCCGTGAAGACCGCGGCATTCCAGAACGATCACCGCTTCCAGATCGGCGGCACGTACTACGCGTCCGGGCTCAACCTGAACGTCAAGCTTGCGTACACGCGCGGTACGTTCAACCAGCTTGCACCCGCCCCGACGCTCGAGCAGAATGGCATCACAATGCAGCTGCAGGCCTTCTACTACTAATGATCCCCGTGGCCCTGTGGCGCGAAAGCACAACTGGGCCGTTCCCGTTTTCCCCGGCCGGCGTGATGCCGGCAGCATCGGAGGCATCGGAATGCAGCGAGTGATTCGGCAGGGACTGCGGGCCATCGCGCTGGCCGGCGCCGCCGTTGGCGCCGTGGCGTGCTCCGGCTCCAAGGACGCCGCGGGCGGCGGCGGCGGCGACGCGATCAAGGTGGGTGTGTACGGCCCCTACACCGGCGGCTCGCAGCCCATGGGTGCCTCGATGCGGGACGGCGTGCGTCTCGCGGCCGAGGAGATCAACGCGAAGGGCGGCGTGCTGGGCAAGAAGATCCAGCTCGTGGAGCGCGACGACCAGGCGACGCCGGAGCGCGGCGCGCAGGTGATGCAGGACCTCGTGAGCAACGAGAAGGTCGTCGCGGTGCTCGGGCCCATCAACACGGGCGTGGCTTTGGCGAGCTACAAGTACCCGATGCAGGCGAAGATCCCGCTCATCATCAACGTGTCGGCCGGCGCACCCGTGAACGAGCTGTTCAAGGACAACCCCGACAACTACGTGTTCCGCATCGCAGCGAGTGACGACATCCAGGCCGAGATGATCGTGGCCGAGGCCGCGGACAAGCGCGGGCTCAAGAAGGTGGCGTTCCTGTGTGACGAGACCAATTACGGTCAGAACGGCTGCAAGAAGATGACGGAAGCGGCGACGAGACGCGGCATCACGCCGGTATACGTGGGCAAGTTCAAGATCAAGGACACCGACATGACGGCGCAGCTTCAGGAGGCGCGCAAGGCAGGGGCGCAGGCCGTGCTGACATACGGCATCGGACCGGAGCTCGCGCAAATCGCCAACGGGATGAACAAGCTCGGATGGAAGGTCCCGATGATCGCGAGCTGGACGGCGTCGATGTCCAACTTCATCGACGCGGCGGTGTCGAACGGCAACGGCGTGGTCATGCCGCAGACGTTCATCCAGGCGGGCGCGACCCGGCCGCAGGCTACGTCGTTCATCGATGCGTACACGAAGAAGTACGGCACCGACCGCATCCCCTCCGCGGTCAGCGCGGCGCAGGGCTACGACTCGATGCATCTGCTGGCGAACGCGATCGCCCAGGCCGGCTCGACCGATGGTCCGAAGGTGAAGGCGGCGCTGGAGAACCTCAGCACGCCGTACGAAGGGGCCATCGCCTCCTTCAACAAGCCGTACAGTGCGACGGACCACGAGGCGATTCACAAGGAGCAGGTCGTGATGGGCAAGGTCGACAACGGCAAGGTCGTGCCGCCGGGCGGAGCCCCGAGCACGCCGGCCGCTGCCACCCCAGCGGACACGACGAGGAAGTAGGAATCGAGGAGGCGACGTGACCGCGGGCGGCGGGGGCCCAGCATGTGCGCCTCTGCCGCCCGTGGCGCACCCTGACCGGGGGGGCCGATCATGACCGATCTCGCACAACTGGTCCTGAGCGGCATTGCCCTTGGGATGATTTATGCGCTCCTCGCGTTCGGCTACAGTGTCACCTTCTCCACCTCGCGCACGATCAACTTCGCGCAGGGTGAGTTCCTCATGGTGGGTGCGCTGGTGGGCCTCGCCATGGAGACCAGGCTGCATCTTCCCTACCTTGGCGCCACCATCGGCGCCGCGATGGCGGGCGTCGCGCTGGGCCTCCTGCTGGAGTACGCCGCCATCCGCCGCGCGC
>JALYXJ010000391.1 GCA_030947165.1 Gemmatimonadota bacterium | reverse complement strand
GACCTGTTCCTCGGACCCGCGCCGGAGATCCCGTATCATCCGGCGTACCATCCGTTCAGCTGGCGTGGGTGGCCCGACTTCGGCGTGAGCGCGATCGGCGACATGGGCGCGCACCTGATCGACCAGCCGTTCTGGGCGCTGGGGCTCGGGCTGCCGACGAGCGTGGTCGCGTCGTCCACGCCGTGGGGTGGGACGCCGCAGAACATCGGCGCGTATCCGCTCGCGATGACGGCGCACTACGAGTTCGCCGCGCGCGGCTCGCAGCCGCCGGTGTCGCTGACCTGGTACGACGGTGGATTGATGCCCGCCCTCTCCGGCGACATCACGCTGCCGCGCGGCGACGGCGGCGGTGGGATCTTCATCGGCGAGACCGGCACGCTCACCTACGAGACGTACGGCAACAATCCGACGGTGTACCCGGAAGCGGCGGCGGCGCGCGCGGCCGCGGTTCCGAAGACGTTCGCTCGCATCGACGTGCCGCACGAGGTCAACTTCGCGCAGGCGTGCAAGGGCGAGGCGCAGGCCAGCGCACCATTCGACTATTCGGCGCGGCTCACCGAGACGATGTTGCTGGGCGTGGTGGCCCTCCGCGCCGGACCGAGTCGCAAGATCATCTACGATGCGGACAAGATGCAGGTCACGAACATGCCCGAGGTCAATCGGTTCCTGACGCGCGAGTACCGCAGCGGCTGGCAGATCGGATAACCACCCTCAGTGGCGAAAGGGTCGTCGGTGGGCGAACCGTCGGAAATGGCGGGGCGGCTATTCGACGAGCCCCTTTCGCCGCGGTGGCAGCCGCTCCGCGTTCCGCCAGAGGTGCCGCAGCTCCGGCTCCGGCAACTCGTGCCATCCGGGGGGAATGGGTGCAATGCGACGGCGATCGGCATCGCACTCGAAGGCGACCCACCCTTTCGCGAGCGTCGGCGGCAGGGAGATGCGGATGCCGCGCAGGTGTCGCCTGTCGAGACGGCGCCGCTCGTCCGCTTTCGGTGTGTCCACCGACCGCGTGCGGCGGTCGTGGCGGCGGCGTTCTCCCCACGCGGGTGTGACGTCCCAGGCGTTCCAGAGACGCTCCGCGTCGTCGCGGAAGGTGCGGTGTGGGGACACGTGCTGAACTCCGTCGGTCGTGGCGTGGGGCCGGCTGCGTGATAGCCATCACATCCGCACATCGTGCGCCGCGGCGTCGCCCCCGCCCGAAGGTCAGGGTCGCTGAACCGCAGCGGGGATGGATGTGCCGACGAGCGCGGGGGCGTCGAGAGCGTCGAAGTGCTCGCGCCGAAGGATCCGCTGACCATCGGATGAGAGCAGGTACGCGACGAATCGTTCGGCAACGGCGCGGTGTGGCGCCGCGATTGGCACGGTCACCCCGAACAGGATCGGCCGTCCGCGCATGGTGAGCGTGTCGCCGGCCCGCTTGCCGAGGACGCGCGTGCTGGCAGTCCCATAGGCCACCGAGTCGGCGGGGGAGCCGAGGTCCACGTCGTCGGGCAGCTTGAGGTAGCGCAGGCCCATGAGCGCAGCGAGGTTCTCGTACGTCCAGATATAGTCGAGCTCGCCTGCTTGGAGAAGCGCCACCTGATCGGCTTCGCGCGGTCGCACGTTGCGCGCGGGGGCAGCGCGAAGCATCCGGGCCTCCATGTCGCTGACGTGGTAATGGCGCGCGGCGAGTTCCCAGACGAGAAGGGTGCGGTAGCCCGACGGATCGGTGTTCGGATCGGCACGCCCGACCTGGACGCCAGGGCGTTCGAGCACCTGCCACCAGTTCGCAGTGTCGATATTCGACGCACCACGCGACCGCGGGGTGTATGCGATGACGATGCGATTCCGCCCGAAGAGGGCGTGCCAGGAGGTGTACCTGGGCTCGAGCAACGAGGGAAAGAGGTCGGGGTCCGCGAGCGCCATGACGTCCGGGGTTGCCTGCAGCTCGGTCACACGCCGGACCAGCTCCAGACTCGCCGCGCTCTCCTGCTCGTAGTGCGCGCCCGTGCGCGCGGCGAAGGAATCGAGCACGGCGTGGATCGGGCGCGTGACCGACGCCGCCGTGTACACGACGAAGGGGCCGTCGGCGCGGGCGGCGTCACGCTGCCGGCAACCGGGGACGACGAGCAGCAGCGCGCACAACGCGGACCCTGGGTGCAGCCGTAACATCGACATGGCGCGACAGTCTATCGCGTCGACTGGCGCCGGCGCCATCCCGTCCGATAGCTTCGCGCCGTCAGGTCACACTTCCCGCACCGAGGACCGCTCGTCCACATGGCTCCATCGATCGCACCTTCCGCCGCGCGAATTGCCGCGCTCACGCTCGGCATGACGTTGTGTGCCGCTCCACTCGTCGCGCAGAACGCCGCAACTGCGCGAGGCCCGGCGATGGACAGCGCACGGGCCCGCCGACTCTATGTGAGCAATCGACCCAGCGACCTCCCGAAAGGCGACTACGCGCGGCAGATCGCCGAGAAGCAACGGACCGACAGCATCTACGCCGCGCGGAGCGCGGGGGTGATGGAGTTCCGCAAGGTGACGTACAAGAGCCGAGCCGACGGGATGACGATCCCGGCGTACCTGTTCGCGCCGCTCACCAAGCGCGGCCCCGGGGGGGACGGCCACGCGGCGATGGTCTGGGTGCACGGCGGCGTCCACGGCGACTGGACGCAGGCGATGCTTCCTTTCGTGCGCGAGGCGGTGCAGCGCGGCTATGTGATCATCACGCCGGACTATCGCGGCAGCACCGGCCACGGTGCGGCGCATTACGAGGCGATCGACTATGGCGGCCGGGAAGTGGACGACGCGATCTCCGCCGTGGACTACCTGAAGACGCTCCCCTACGTGGACATGAACCGGCTCGGCATGATGGGCTGGAGCCATGGCGGCTTCATCACGGCGCACTCGCTCTTTCGCGACGACCAGCCCTTCAAGGCGGGCGCAGCCATCGTCCCGGTCACGAATCTCGTGTTCCGGCTTTCGTACAAGGGACCGAGCTATCAGGACGACTTCGCGGCGGAGGAAGGGATCCAGGGGCTGCCATTCGAGAAGCGCGAGGAATACATCAAGCGCTCGCCGGTGTTCCACGCGGCCAATCTGAAGGTGCCGATGCTTGTTCACGTCGCGACCAACGACGAGGACGTGAACTACGTGGAAAACCAGCAGATGGTGTACACGCTGCGCGCGCTCAAGCCCGATCTCGCCGAGACGAAGATCTACGTGAATCCGGCGCCGTGGGGCGCGTCGGTCGGACACGCGTTCAGCCGCCGAGTGGACCCGGTTACGCTCGAGCGCGTGGACTCACCGGCGCAGATCGACTCGTGGAACCGGACGTGGACGTTCTTCGAGTGGAACCTGCAGCCATCGGAGGACCGCTCGAAGCCGCTGCCGACGGTGAGGACGGGGCCTTAGCTCACCCTCTCTCACACCGGCGTCCGCGCCTTGCGCACGAAGTGAACTACGACCGCGATGACCGCGAGCACAACGAGCAGGTGGACCATCGCGACCGTGATGTGAAACGCCAGGACGCACAGGGCCCAGATGACGAACAGGATGATGGCGAGTGCGAGCATGATCGGGCTCCGGTAACGAGGGGGAATCGGGGGGGGCCGGCTGTCAGGGCTGGGCCAGCGCCTCACGCCGCAAAGGGGAGACCAGCGCGCTCACGACCACGGCCGTCACGTCCGACGTCTGCACGACGCGCCCGCCCGGCACGCTGAGATCCGGTGTGAGCGCGCCCAGGTCGATCGCACGGTCGACCGCGGCTTCCACCGCGCGCGCTTCGGCCTCGAGGCCGAGGGAATGGCGGAGCAGCATGGCGCAGCTGAGGATCGTGCCCAGCGGGTTGGCGAGCTGCATTCCCGCGATGTCGGGGGCCGAGCCGTGAATCGGCTCGTAGAGCCCGCGGCGCATGCCCGACTCACCGTCGGCGCCCAGCGACGCCGACGGCAGCAGCCCGATCGAGCCAGCGAGTACCGCGGCCTCGTCGGTGAGGATGTCGCCGAACATGTTCTCCGTCACCACCACATCGAAGGCACGCGGCTGCTGCACGAGCTTCATGGCGCAGGTGTCAACGAGCATGTGCTCCAGCACCACGTCCGGGTATTCCTCGGCCATCACGCGCGTCGCCACGCGGCGCCAGAGTCGGGACGTCTCGAGCACGTTCGCCTTGTCCACCGACGTGAGCCGCCGGCTGCGCGTGCGCGCCAGCTCGGCGGCGACGCGCACGATGCGCTCGATCTCGCTCGTCGTGTAGCTGCAGACGTCGACGGCGCGCTCGCCGGCCACGAGGCCATCGTCGATCGGCTCCAGGCTCTTGGCACCGAAGTAGATGCCACCGGTGAGCTCGCGTACCACGACGAAGTCGACGTTCGCCAGATGCTCGGGGCGGAAGGGCGACGATCCAAGCACAGCCGGCCGACAGCGCACCGGGCGCACGTTGGCGAAGAGACCCAGCGCGCGCCGGATCGCGAGCAGTCCCTGCTCCGGACGCACCTCGGCGGTGGGGGCGCTCCAACGCGGGCCCCCAACTGCACCGAGTAGCACGGCATCGGCACGGCGACAGATGTCCAGCGTCTCACGTGGCAGCGGCACCCCCGTCTCGTCGATCGCGGCGCCACCGATGAGGGTCTGCTCGAACACGAAGTGATGCCCGAACGTCTCAGCGACCGACTCGAGCACGGCGCGGCCGGCAGCGACGACTTCCGGTCCGATGCCATCGCCACCGAGCACGGCGATCATTGCGCTCCGTGCGCTCCCCGTACTCCGACCGTTCGACGCGCCACTCATGCCGGTCCTGGCGCGCTGGGGGGAGCTCCCGGCTTCGTCCGGTGATTCTCGAACGCCGCGATCTCTCCCGTTGCACCGAGCAGGAAGTCCATCTCGCCGATGCCGTTGAGCAGGCAATGCTTGGCGAACGGCGCAATCGGGAACTTCACCGTGTCGCCGTCGGGGAGCTGCAGCGTCTGGGTCTCGAGGTCCACGGCCAGCACGGCCATCTCCGGCGCGGTTCCGACGTCCATCAGCCGCACGAGCATGCGCTTGCTCACTTC
>JALYXJ010000375.1 GCA_030947165.1 Gemmatimonadota bacterium | reverse complement strand
GCGCGCGTGACCGTCGACGCCGGTCAGGTCTTCCCGACCGAGGAGCTGCTCGACCACGTGCCGGTGCTGGTGGACGGCATCGCCGACTATCTCGAGGCCGACGGCCTGGACATCGACGGTCACGGCCCGATGGAAGCGAAGGCGATGGAGCTCGGCGCGCTGCGCCACGCGCAAGGCTTCGACGCGTATCAGATCCTCAAGGAGCACGAGATCCTCTCGGGGATCCTCTTCACCTTTCTGCGCGAGGCGTTGGACGCCGCGAAGTCGCCGGCATCGGCCTCCGTCGACATCGCGGCGTGCTGGCAGCGCGTCGCCGACGCCACGGACAAGATCCGGCAGGCCACGATCACGCACTTCCTGCGCATGGCGGGCGAAGAGGTCCGATCGCGCGAGGAGCGACTGCGCCGGTTCAACCGGATGGTGTCGCACGAGCTGAAGAATCGCGTCGGCGCACTGCGCGGCGCGGCCACGATGCTGAGCGAGTCGTGGGTGAATCCGGCGCAGGCCGCGCAGTTCCTGCGGATCATCGAGCAGAACGGCGAAGGGCTGCAGCGGGTCCTCGAGAACCTCGACGCCCTCTCGCACCTGGATCGAGACACGCGGCAAAAGCACAACGTGCTGCTACCACAGGCCGCCGCCGAGGCGGTGCGCCAACTGCGAGACGCCGCCTCCCTAGGTCAGGTGGAAGTGCGAATGGACGAGGCGGCCCTGCCCGACGTGGAGGTCGACGCCGCAGCCGTGGAGCTCTGTCTCGCCAACTACCTGTCGAACGCGATCAAGTACGCCGATCCGGCAAAGGGGGTGCGCTGGGCGGAGATTTCGGCTGAACTGGTGCCCGCGTCGCCGGAACAGGAAGGAGAATTGATCATTCGCGTGAAGGACAACGGCCTCGGTGTACCGGCAGACGCTCGCCCCAAGTTGTTCGAGCAGTTCTTTCGCGCGCACACAGCTACGGTGTCGGCGGAGGGCACGGGGCTCGGCCTCAACATCGTGCAGGAGACGATGGAATCACTCGGCGGGCGCGCCTGGGCCGAGTTTCCGGACGAAGGCGGAAGCGTGTTCGCCATCTCCTTCCCGTCGCGGCGAGCCGAGGATGCCGACGTGGCGTTGGAAGGAATCGGAGCGCCGGCGCTGGGGGCGGAAGCATAGGAATCCAGGACGCTCGGGCGCAGCCGCGACCTACCCGGCTCGTCGCTCGCGAGCGAAGTTTCCCGCCATGCCGATCGTCTTTCCCTTCGATCCGAACATCGAGCGCGCCGCGACGATCCCCGCCCGGCTCTACAACGATCCCGTGTACCTCGAGCTGGAGCGCGAGCGGGTGTTCGCCCACAGCTGGCAGCTCGTGGGGCGCGTGGAGCAGGTGCGCGAGCATGGACAGTTCTTCACTGCCGAAGTAGGGAGCGACTCGATCGTGGTGTTGAGAGACCGCGAGACGCTGCGCGGCTTCCACAACGTCTGCCTGCACCGCGCGGGACCGGTGGCGAGCGGCTGCGGCAAGCGGAACACCCTGCAGTGCCGCTACCACGGCTGGACGTATGGTCTCGATGGCACGCTGCTCAAGGCGCCGGAGATGCAAGGGGTGGAGCGGTTCACCCCCGCCGACATGCATCTCGTGCCTGTGCAGGTGTCCACGTGGGGAGCGCTCGTGTTCGCGAACCTCGACGGCAAGGCGCCGCCTCTGCTCGAGGTGCTCGAGGACGTGCCGACCCGCGTGGCACCCTTTCGCTGCGAGGAGATGCGCTACGTGATGCGGAAGGAGTGGGAGATCGCGTGCAACTGGAAGGTGTACGTGGACAACTACCTCGAGGGCTACCATCTGCCCGTCGTGCATCCGGGGCTGCACAAGGAGCTCGACTACGACAACTACAAGGTCGAGCCACACCGGTACTTCTCCATCCAGCACGCGCCCCTGCGTCCCGTGCACGGCAGCCATCCCGACCGCAAGTACGATCCCGCCAAGACCGACGTTGCCGAGGCGGTGTACGTGTGGCTGTTCCCGAACGTGATGCTCAACGTCTACATGGGGCAGATGCAGACAAACGTCGTGCTGCCGCTCGCGCACGACCGATGCAAAGTGGTGTTCGAGTGGTATTCCACGTCACCGCCGGCCGATCCCGCGGGCGACGCCGAGTGGAGGAAGCTGCTGGCGTTCAGCGACGAGATCCAGGAGGAGGACATCCAGATCTGCGAGATCGTGCAGCGGAACCTGCGGTCACGAGTTTATGACCGCGGCCGATATTCGGCAGCGCGTGAAAATGGCGTGCATCATTTCCACTCGCTACTCCACGAATTCCTCACATAGCTCTGAGCTAACGGCATCGAGTCGGGAGCTCCAGCTGACAGCTCTGCCGTGCAACAAGTCGCTGACAGGTGACAGCTTGAGCCGACAGCTCTGCCGTGGACTCACTCAATTCTCCGTTAGCTGTCGGCTCTCGCTGTAAGCGCTCCTACGCGCGGAACGCCGCCAGACACGCCCGCTCTCCCCCGTCGAACCCCGCCTTGAAGTTGGCCTGTCGCTGCTCTCGCGTCCCGTGGCCGAGCAGCGCGGCGCGGAGTGAGATGCGGCTGTCGATGCGGCGGTTGCCGGTGTACTGCGGCGTGGGATCGCCGGCGGCGGCCATGCCGAAGAACGCCTCTTCCAGGTCACCGGCTTCGAGCGTGCCGTCGCGCTTGGACTGCTGCGTGAACGCGCCGGCCAGACAGTCGGCGGTGGCTTCGTTCTCGTACGGCACGGGCGACGTCTCGCCGAGCTGCATGGCGACGCGTGTCCCATCTCGTGCGCGATGATGCCCACGGCCACCATGTCGCCGTCAGTGCCGAGGGCCCGGGCCGCGGCCTTGGCCTGTCGAGCGACGAACACCTCGTCGAAGTAGATGGCGTTGCGCGAGGGACAGTACAGCGCGTTGTTGCCGGGCATGATGCCGCACGACGTGCGAGCCGCACCGCGATAGCGC
The DNA here is from genome assembly GCA_030947165.1 of Gemmatimonadota bacterium. The sequence goes on along the minus strand of JALYXJ010000375.1, from coordinate 9,877 downwards.
AGAAGTCCCGGAGCCATGAAGCGAACGCCGAGCTGCGCGAAGTCGGCGGACCACATGGAGACGAGGGCGCCGTAGCCGGCCTTGATCTTCCCGTTCGACGCCTCGATGTCCGCTTCGCTGACGTCGTCAGGGGCGGTAGACGCGTCGACCACCTGTGCGGCGGCGGCGGTCGTGGCGCTGGTGACGGCGATGATCACTGCGAGCCCGGCCTGACGGGCCCGACGTGCGATGGATGCGCGCATGCGGGTACCTCCGTACCGCATTCATACCCGCGGAGTGGGGCCGTGATCCGTGAACCGTTCACCGTTCACGATCTATTGGGACCACGCCGTCGGCTCGCGATCCCACCGGTGCCCGCGCAACTGCTGGAGCAGTCGCGACGCAAGCGGGGGCTCGTCGCTCGTCGCGATGTTCGCCCGCACGTTTGCCGGCTTGCGCATGCCGGGAATCACGACGTCGACGTCGGGATTGGCGAGGATGAACCGCAGGGCCAGCTCGGGCATCGACATCCCCGCCGGGATGAGCGGGCGGAGCGCATCCACGCGCTCGAGCGTTGGGTTCAGATTCTCGGGGACGAAGTACGAGTTGCGCCAATCGCCCTTGGGCCAGTGCGCATCCCTGGTGAGCGTGCCGGTGAGGGAGCCTTCGTCGAACGGCACCCGCGCGATGACGCCGATATCCAGCTCCCGGCAGAGCGGGAAGAGCTGATCCTCCGGCGCCTGGTCGAAAACGTTGTAGATGACCTGCACCGCATCCACGAGCTCCGTGCGCAGCGTCTGCATGACGTTCCATGGCTCCCAGCGGTTCACGCTCACGCCGATCGCGCGCACGAGCCCCTCGCTGCGGAGGTCATCCACGACGCGCTGCCAGCGCTCGTCGCCCGACCAGGCGTCCTCCCACACGTGGAACTGGAGCAGATCCACATGTGGCAGCCCGAGGTTCGCCAGGCTCCGCTCCGCATACTCGCGCACGTAGTCGGCGGGAAAGACCTCGTCGAGCCGATCGCCACGCCGCGTGGGCCACTGCCGGTTCTTGGGCGGAACCTTGGTGGCGGTGTAGAGGGTCTTGTCGGGGTTGTTCCGCACGAGCGTGCCGAGCAGGCGCTCGCTGTGCCCTTCACCGTACGCCCATGCCGTATCGAAGAAGTTGGCGCCGAGGTCCACGGCGAGCTGCATCGCCTGGAGGGACTGCTCGTCGTCGGAGCCGGTCCAGCCGGCCATGCCCCACATGCCATAGCCGATCTCGCTCACCTGCCAGCCGGTGCGGCCGAATCTGCGGTAGCGCATCTAGTCAGTCTCGTGTGTGGTCGGGAGGGAAATATGGCATGCGGATGGGCCGCTCGGGTACGACCAACAGCCGCTCGGGCTAGCCCGAGCGGCTGTCGGCCCGTGACGAGAAAGGGGGGTTCCAGCGCTGGTCCCGCGTGCACGCTTCTCGCAATTTCAAGCCACGATGCCCGACGACGACGCCCTGCGCCCCTTTCACCCGATTGTGCGCGGATGGTTCACCGAGACACTCGGCGAGCCATCGGCGCCGCAGCGTGCGGGGTGGCCGGCGATCGCGCGCGGCGAAGATACACTCATCCTCGCTCCAACCGGGACCGGAAAGACCCTCGCCGCCTTCCTCTGGGAGCTGAACGCCCTCATCACCGAGGGGCGCGAGGCGCCGCTCGCGAACGCGGTGCATCTGCTCTACATCTCGCCGCTCAAGGCGCTCAACAACGACGTCCAGCGCAACCTCGAAGCACCGCTGGCGGAGCTGAAGAAGCGATTCGAAGCGGCCGGCGAACGCTTCCCCGACATTCGCGTGGCCGTGCGCACGGGAGACACGCCGGCGTCGGCGCGTGCGCGAATGCTGCGCAAGACGCCGCACATCCTGATCACCACCCCCGAGTCGCTGCACATCCTGCTAACGAGCGTGCGCGGACGCACGATGTTCAGCGCGCTGCGGGCCGTCATCGTGGACGAGATCCATGCGGTCGCCGGCACGAAGCGCGGCTCGCATCTCGCGCTCACGCTCGAGCGGCTCGCGCGCGTCGCCCCCGAGGCCCCGCAGCGCATCGGGCTCTCGGCCACGCAGCGGCCGCTGGAGGAAGTTGCACGGTTCCTCGGCGGCTGTGAACCAGCGCCCCTCTTTCGCCGGGTCCAGATTGTCGACTGCGGGCTGGTCAAGCGCATGGAGACGAGCGTCGTGTCGCCGGTGGACGACCTCGCAAACGTGGGCGGCACGATCTGGACGTCGGTCGCGCCGCTCGTGCTCGACCACATTCGCGGCGCCCGCAGCACGCTGGTATTCGTGAACAGCCGCGCGCAGGCGGAGCGGATGGCGGCGCGGGTGAACGCGCTCGCTGGGGAGGAGATTGCGCAGCCGTACCATGGCTCGCTCTCGAGGGAGCGACGATTCATGCTGGAGGAACGGCTCAAGGCGGGCGAGATCCGCGCGATCGTCACCACCAGCTCGCTGGAGTTGGGGATCGACGTTGGCGCCATCGACCTGGTCATCCAGCTCCAGAGCCCCAAGCGCGTCGCCGCGGCGCTCCAACGCGTGGGTCGCGCCGGCCACTCGCTCGACGCCACGAGCCGCGGCCTGTTCATCCCCACCTTCCGCGACGACGCGCTCGAGCAGCTCGCCATCCTCGACGCGATGCGCAGCGGCGACGTGGAGCCGACGCGCGTGGTGCAGAACGCGCTCGATGTGCTGGCGCAGCTCATCGTCGCGATCGTCGCGAGTGAGACACCGGAATGGACGAGCGCCGAGCTGTTTCATTTCGTACGTCGGGCTTACCCATACCACAGTCTGACGCGTGCCGCATTCGACGAAGTCCTCGGCATGCTGTCGGGGAAATATCCAAGCGACGTCGCCGCGGAGCTCGACGCCCGGATTTCCTGGGACCGGGTGAGCGATACGCTGACCCCGGCCCGCAGCGCGCGGATGGTCGCCATGATCTCCGGCGGCACGATCCCCGACCGCGGCCTGTACACGGTGAATCTCCCCGACAAAACCCGCCTCGGCGAGCTCGACGAGGAGTTCGTGCACGAGTCACGAGTGGGCGACGCGTTCCAGCTCGGCAGCTCCACCTGGCGCATCCGCGCGATCGAGCACGATCGCGTGGTGGTCGTGCCGGCGCCGGGGGCGCCGGCCAGGATGCCCTTCTGGCACGGTGAGTTCATGGCGCGGTCCAACCACCTCACGGCGCGGGTGGGTGCGCTCCGGCGTGAGCTGGACGAGGCGCGCACCCTCGCCGATCTGGGTGAGATTCAGCAGCGTCACCACGCCGACGAGCCCACGACCCGCTCGCTCGTGGAATACGTGCAGGCGCAACGGGCCGTCACGCGCATCGTGCCCGACGACACGCATCTGGTGCTCGAGCACTTCCGCGACGAGGTGGGATCGGTGCGCATGGTGCTGCACGCCCCGTTCGGCGGGCGAGTGAACGCACCGTGGGGCATGGCCCTCGGCCGGCGCATGCGCGAGCGGCTCGGCGTCGACGTGCAGGTGCAGACGACCGACGACGGCCTGATGCTCCGCCTCCCCGATCTCGGCGCCGCACCGCCGACGGACGCCATCCGCGCGCTCGGCGTGGAGGAGGCCGAGCAGCTCGTGCTCGAGGAAGTGGGGCAGTCCTCACTGTTCGGCGCACGGTTCCGCATGAACGCGGCGCGCGCCCTGCTGCTGCCGCGCGGCAACCCGCGCCGGCGCATGCCGCTCTGGCTTCAGCGGCTCAAGTCGCTCGACCTGCTCCAGGCGGTGCGGGAATTTCCGTCGTTCCCGATTCTCGTCGAGACGTATCGCGACGTGCTCCAGGATGCGTTCGACATGGAGGGTCTGCGGGACGTGCTTACCCGGATCGCGGCGGGGCAGATCACGATGCGCGTGGTGGAGACGGAGATTCCCTCGCCGTTCGCCGCGTCGCTCCAGTTCGGATTCGTGATCGATCACATGTACGGCAAGGACGTGCCGCGGGCCGAAGAGCGCGCCGCGTTGCTCTCGCTCGATCGCGCGCTGCTGGACGAGCTGATGGGCGGTCAGGGCGCCGACGACCAAACGCTCGCGGTGCTCGACGAGCTGCTTGCGCGCCGTCGCGGTACGGCCCCGGGCCGCCAGGCGCGCGATGCCGACGAACTGGCGCTGCTGGTCGATCGTGCCGGTGATCTCACCCGTGCGGAGTTGAATGCTCGAGTGAGCCCGCCGGATGAGCAGCAGAGAGGCAACCCGCTCACGACGCTGCTCGACAGTGGCCGCCTCGTGCCAGCGCGCGTGCCGACGTCCGGTGGGAGCGAGGATCGTTTCATTCTCGTGGACAGCTACGCGCGGTACGCCTCGGCCTTCGGCGCCGACGCGCTGGGCACGCCGATTGACGCGATCCCGGCCGCGCTGCGCGAGGCCGCGCTCACTCAGCGCGCTGCTCGGCGTGAGATCCTTGCGCGGTACGTCGCACTGGCCGGCCCGGTGACGGTGGACGACGTGCGCGCCCGCTACGACTTCGAGGAGCGCTGGGTGCGGCGTCGACTGGAGGAATGGGAGCGCAGCGGCGTGCTGGTCCGCGGCGTGTTCGGCGGCGATCGCAGCGTGGACCGCTGGGCGTCGCGCCGACTGCTCGAGCAGGCGCGGCGACGCGAGCTGGCGCAGGCGCGCAAGCAGATCGAAGCCGTGCCGATCGAAGGATTCGCGCGCTTTCTCCAGCGCTGGCAGCATCTCACCCCCGACACGCAGCTCAACGGCCACGACGCGGTGGCGAGTGCGCTCGGTCAACTGTACGGTCTCGCCCGTCCGGCGGAGGGGTGGGAGCGCGACTACCTGCCGGCGCGCGTGGAGGAGTACGACGCCGGCGCGCTCACTCGACTCGCGTCGTCCGGTGCGCTGGTGTGGGCCGCCGAGCCCCGCCCCGAGCAGAGCGCCGCCGGCGCAGCGACCATCGGCCGCATCCGGTTCTTCGAGCGCGGGACCGGGCGGCTCTGGCTCTCGCCGCCGGCCGACGACGCCACGCTCACCGACAGCGCACGCAAGGTGCGCGACGCGCTCGGCCGGCAGGGTGCATCGTTCACAGCCGATGTGTCCTCGGTGACAGGGCTGACCGCCAGGCAGGTTCGCGACGCGCTGCGCGAGCTGGTCGCCGCCGGGATCGTGACCAACGACACCGTGGACGCGCTACGCGACGTGCTGCGGTGGAAGCCGATCCTCTCGGTGAAGGAGCGCAACGCGCCGGATCCAACACGCTGGCTGCCGTCCGACTTCACCCCGTCGGCGAATCGTCCAGTCGTGCAGCGGCGCGTGAACCTGCGTCGTCTGCCGAAATGGAAGCGCCCCGACCGCGAGGAGGTGATGACGTGGGGCGGGCGATGGTCGCTCGTGCACCTGCCGAGCACTCTCGGCCCCGAGGACGACGAGCAGGAGCTGGCGGAGCGGATCGCCCGGCACTGGCTCACCCGTTACGGGATCGTGTCGCGCGACTGGTGGCGTCGCGAGAAGCCGCCGGTGGGATGGCAAACGATCTACCAGGAGCTCAAGCGGCTGGAGTTCCGCGGTGAGGTGCGACGGGGCTACTTCGTGGCTGGCCTCGCGGGCGCGCAGTTCGCGCTCCCCGAGGCGGTGGAGATGCTGCGCACGCCCACCGAGAGCGCCGAGCAGGGGGAGGGGGGGGAGCCGGTGATCGTGTTCGCCGCGAGCGATCCATCCAACGTCTTCACGCTGCCGCTCGCGACCGGTGACAGCGAGGTGGATCCACTCGCGCGACCGCGTGGCGCCGGTGCGATGCTGGTGACGCGTGGTGGGCAAATCGTTCTCGTCGCCGAGAGGCGTGGCAGCCGGCTGCGCGTGCGTGAGACCGCGACCGCCGCCGAGGTGCGCGACGCGGCGCGAGCGCTGGCCGGTCGGCTGCTGTCGCGGCAGCGGATGGCGCGGCGCCGTGATCTCGTCGTGGAGACGATCGACGGTGAGCGCGCCGCCTCGTCGCGCTGGGCGGACGCCTTGCTCGAGGCGGGGTTCCGGAGCATTGGCACGGGCCTGTGCTACTATGCCAGTGTGTGATGGATAGACGCGCTCCTGTCCAACCTCCGGCAGCAGGTTTATGCTGCGCTATGCGCTTCCTCGTTCCAGCCCTGCTGTCGATCGGCGCGTTCGCCCCACTCGCGGGGGCACAAGGTACGCCGCCGCCTCCGTCATCTGCCGTCCTCCTGACCGGTCGGGATCTTGGCCTCATGGCGGGAGCGACCGTCGGCTCGGCCGCGATCTCGCTTCTCGACGCTCGCGTCGCGAATGCGTTCTCCGACTCCGCCTTCCATCTGCGGCATCCCGGCTTCACCTCGGCAGCGAAGCGGGCGAGCGTCGTGACCGAGACGGCCCTGATGATCACGGGTGGTCTGGTCTACGGCCTCGCGCGCATCCAGAAAGACGACGGCACCGCCGACGTCGCGGCGCATGCAACGATCTCGGTGGCCTCCGCGGCGATGGCCATCCAGGTGGTGCGAGGCGCGCTCGGGCGGGCGCGTCCGCACGTCATCAATGCCGAGGGCGAGACCCGTCACAGCGACCCGTACGACTTCCAGCTGCTGCATGGGTTCACGAGCTTCGACTATCGGTCGTACCCATCGATGCATGCGATGGCGAGCTTCGCCGTGGCGTCGGCGCTCGCACAGGAGATGCGGCGGCGTGACACGCCCAACCGGCAAGTCATCACACCGGCCCTCTACGTGGGGGCGGCGATGCCGGCGCTCGCGCGCATGTATCTCGACGAGCACTGGACGAGCGACATCGCCATGGGCGTCTTCCTCGGAGTCTTTGCCGGGCAGAAGGTGGTGATGTACACGCATGACCATCCGGACAATCGTCTCGACCATGCCTTGCTCAAGCCCCAAGGAAGTGTCACGGTGAGCTACGGAACTGGCGGCCTCTCCTTTGGTTTCGCGCCATACTGACGGTCCGAGATGACAATTCGGCCCCATTGGTTTAGCGTATAGTCGTGGACCCGCGCTCACCGCTCCGCCGGCTCGGCTGGCTATTCGCCGCCGTCTTCCAGCTCCTGCTGCCGACCTTCGCGTCGGTGGCCGACGCGCGGGCGGAAGCGGCGTCGATGCGCGGCGCATCGATCCACGTGGAGGCGCACAGCAGCTCGAGCTGCACCCGCGTGCATCCCGCGGATTGCGTCGTCTGCCGAGTGCTGGCGACGAGCGCCGTCACGAGCGCTCCGGCGTCGGTACATGTCCCCGTCGCGCGCCTCATCGACGCCGGTCCCGCCGACGTCGAGCGCCCGTTCTGCACGGCCAGAGCGCCCGGCGACCCGCCGCAGAGAGCCCCTCCAGTCAAGGCCTGACGCCCGCTCCCGCATCGGGAGCCGGCGTCGTCAATCCTCCTGAGCCGAGCGCCCAATGCGCTCGCTCGCACGCTCGTCACGGCCGCTGGTTCCAGCAGGCCGCGACGGGGCGCACTGGATCACATTCGGTCTACGACTCTCTCATGCAACTCTCGTCATTCCGGCGTTTGATGCCGGTGCTCGTGCTCGCCATGCCATTTGCCACCGCGCAGGCATCGCGGACACGCGCTGCCACCGACATCGTCGGCACCGTCACCGACAGCAGCAACAGCCAACCCCTCGGCAGCGCGCAGATCAGCGTCATGCAGGGGTCGCGCATCGTCCTCAACACGATCAGCGACGACTTCGGTCGGTATCGCGCCCATAACCTCGACGCCGGCTCGTACACGGTGAGCATTCATGCGCTCGGCTACCGTGCCACGAGCCGGCCCATCACCGTCGACGGCACCACCGGGTCGGTCCGGGTGGACGTTCGCCTGTCGCCGGTGGCCGTCAACCTCGCGGCCGTGGAGGTGAAGGCCTCGACGCCGCTGGCTGTGAACACGCGCACCGGCGACCAGACGTTCAAGCAGGACGACTATCACGGCGCTCCGACCGCCACCACGTCGCAGATCCTCCAGCAGAGCATCGCCGGCGCGGCGCGCGCACCCACCGGCGAGGTCCACATCCGCGGCCAGCACGCCGAGTACACCTACTACATCGACGGTGTGCCGGTGCCGGCCGGCATCTCGGGAAGCCTCAACGAGCTGTTCGATCCCGAGGTGGTGAACCAGATCAGCTTTCAGACCGGTGGCTGGGATGCGGAATACGGCAACAAGAACACCGCCATCGTGAACGTGGCCACCAAGATCCCAGCCGGCGGCTTTCATCTGGACGCCTCCAGCTATCTGGGCAGCTACGCGAGTACCGGCCAAAGCCTGGCGATGAGCACCAACGCGGGCCGGCTCGGCCTCTTCGGTTCCTTTGCGCGTCAGGTCACCGACATGCGACGCGAGCCGCAGGCGTTCGATACGCTCAGCTTCAAGGCGAACAACTTCCACAACCATGGTGAGGACCTGTTCACCTTCGGGAAGGTGTCGTACTCGGCGAGCACGAGCGACGTGATCAACCTCGACATGAACTGGTCGCGGACGAAGTTCGAGGTCCCGTTCGACCCGGCGCTCACGAGCGTGTTCGACGACCATCAGCAGGACGTGAACGCCTTCGTGAACCTCGGATGGCGCCACCAGTTTGGCACCGGGACCGACATCGCGAGCGCTGGCAGCACGGTCGGCGCGGGATCGGCGTCGAGCGTGGAGACGGCCGGTGCACCGCCCGAGCTGTTCGCCGGCGCCTTCTACCGCTACGGCACCCTCGACTATACCCCGGGCATCAACGACGAAGCGCAGTTCTTCTTTTTCCCGGACACGGTCAACGCCTACAACCTCCGGGAGAATCGGCGCTTCAACACGGTGGGGCTCAAGCTCGACTTCACGACCCATCCCATGAGCGAGTTGGAATTCAAGACCGGTGTGCTGGCGCAGCGCACGACGGGCAACGAGACCTTCCAGGCGACCGCCCAGGACGGGACGCTTGGCCCCGGCTCCGCCTCGCACCTGAATGGAAGCGACGTTGGCGGCTACGCGCAGCTGGCGTGGTCACCGATCGAGAAGCTCGAGCTGCGGACCGGGCTGCGGTACGACGCGCACACGGCACCATTCGCGGGCACGAGGACGCAACTGAGCCCGCGCATCCGGCTCAACTTCTTCCCCAGCCCGGCCACGTCGCTGTACGCATACTACGGTCGGCTGTTCGTGCCGACGAACGTGGAGGAGCTGCGCACGATCACCGACGTCTCACTCGGTGCGGTGGCCGAGCCGACGATTCCCGAGCGGGACAACTTCTACGAGCTCGGCCTGGTTCACCGCTTCGACGTGGCTGGCCTGGTCGCGAAGCTGTCGGGCTACTACAAGGAGAGCACGCCAGGCATCGACGACGCGACCATCCCGGGGTCGGCGATCGTGACGTCGGTGAACCTGGCCAAGGTGTGGGTGAAAGGGATCGACGCCGTGCTCGAGATCCGGCCGGCCGGCCCCTTTTCCGGCTACCTCAATGCCTCGGTGATTCATGCGTATGGCGTGGCGCCGATCACCGGTGGGTTCCTGCCGTCGGAGCCGCCCTCCGGGTACTTCGACCTCGATCACGATCAGCGCATCTCGGCGGTCGCGAGCGGCACCTACTCGGCCAACAAGTTCTTCCTGAGTGGGACGGCGATCTACGGCTCGGGCCTCACCAACGGGCTCACCACGGACGACCTTCCGGACGCCACGTACGGGACGGGACTGTTCGCGATGAACCAGGCGTTCAAGGTGGATCCGAGCACGATCTTCAATGCCAGTGCCGGCTACACGATCGTGGCGGGAAACACGGTGATCCGCCCACAGATCTACGTCGAGAACCTGTTCGACAGGCAGTACCTGCTGAAGGGCGCGTTCTTCAGTGGTGCGCAGGTCGGACGGCCAAGAAGTGTCCAGTTCCGGTTGAACGTGGGTCTGTAGGCTGCCTCGCAGGCGGCGCTCGGATGCGACC
>JALYXJ010000370.1 GCA_030947165.1 Gemmatimonadota bacterium | reverse complement strand
GAGGTATTGCGCGCGGCCGTCGCGGTGTGGCGACGCGACGGCCCCGCGCTAGTTTCCGGCATGCCCGCGAACAATACGCGCGGCGCGCTCGCGCACCTCAGAAAAGTCGACCCGATCCTCGGTCAGGTCATCGCGCGGGTGGGACCGTACCGACTCCAGACGCGACGCTCGGGCACGCACTACGACGCGCTGGTGCGGTCCATCGTCTTCCAGCAGCTCTCCGGCAAAGCGGCCGCCACCATTCACCGCCGGCTCTGCGAGCTGTACCCGCGGAAGAATCCCCGCGCCGAGCTGTTGCTCGCCACCAGCGACGAGACGCTGCGCGACGCGGGGTTGTCGCGGCAGAAGATCGGATACCTGCGCGACCTGGCGAGCCGCGTCACCGCCCGTCCGCTGCCCCTTGCTCACCTCGGGCGACTGCCGGACGACGCGATCATCGAGCATCTCGTGCAGGTGAAGGGCATCGGCCGCTGGACCGTGCAGATGTTCCTCATGTTCCGTCTGGGACGGCCCGACGTCCTCCCCGACCTGGACCTCGGCATCCAGACGGCCATCCAGCGCGCATACGGATTGAAGAAGCGGCCGGGCCCCAAGGACGTGCTGCGCATGGGCGAGAAGTGGCGTCCGTATGCCTCGACGGCGAGCTGGTATCTGTGGCGCTCGCTGGAGAATGGCGACGGGCAGCTGTGACACGGTGGGTGTGAGCACGGCCCGACATCTGCACCTGGCACGGCGATGACCTACCATCCGAACGAGATCCGTCGGCGCGGTGTGGCGGCCAACGCATTCATCGCGGCGGTCCTGCTCTTTCTGACGGTCGGCTTCTTCCGCAGCCAGATCCTGCAGCACGAGAAGTACACGCTGCAGAGCGAAACGAACCGCCTCCGCGAGATTCCGCTGCCGGCGCCTCGCGGCGTGATCTACGACCGGCACGACAAGATCATCGCCGACAACGTCATCGGCTATTCGGTGTCCGTGCTCGCGCCCAAGGAGGATTCGCTCCGCGCGGTGCTGGGCCGCCTCGCTGGCTCGGTGACGATCACCCCCGCGCAGGTCGAACAAACGGTGCGCCGCTTCCGGCGTGCGCCCGGCCGGCCCACTGTCGTTATGCCGGACGCGGCGTTCGACGTCGTGAGCGTGCTGGAGGAGCACCGCACGGAATTCCCCGGACTGATCATCCAGAGCGCGCCCCGCCGCTTCTATCCCGACGGCCAGATCGTGTCGTCGTTCGTCGGCTACACCGGCGAGGTCTCGGAGGCGGAGCTCGCGCGCGGCAAGGACTCCCTGGACTACAAGGCAGGCCAGCAGATCGGTCGGCAGGGGCTCGAGAAGGAATACGAATCGGTACTGCGCGGGAAGGAGGGGAGCCAGTTCGTGGAGATCGACGCCCGCGGACGCATCGTGCGGCAGACCGGTGCCCGGGTCGACCTCGCACCGGTCGCGGCGCCGGATCTGCACACGAACATCGACATGGAGCTCCAGCGCGTCGCCGCCGGCGTCTTCGGTGACACGCTGCAGGGCGGCGTCGTGGCGATGGATCCCAGAACTGGCGAGGTGCTCGCGCTAGTGAGCGCGCCGAGCTGGGACGCCAACCGCTTCGTCGGCGGGATCCCGGCGCAGTACTGGGACTCGCTCCGCAACGACCCACGTCGGCCGCTGTACAACAAGGCGCTCCAGGGCGAGTACCCGCCCGGCTCCACGTTCAAGATCGCCACCGCCGTGACAGCCCTCGAAGCGGGGGTGGTGACGATGAACGACCACATGCCCGTGTCGTGCAACGGCGGGTTGCAGTACGGCTCGCGCTACTTCCATTGCGACGGCAAGCACGGAAGCCTGAACCTCGCCGAAGCGATCGCGAAGTCGTGTAACACCTATTTCTATCAACTCGGCATCAAGCTCGGGCTCAGCCGACTGCTCGCGGGCGGGATCGATCTCGGTTTCAAGGAGAAGACGGGCATCGATCTCCCCGAAGAGCGGCGCCCGCTCTGGCCCGGCACCGCCGACTACTTCAATCGACTGTACGGGAAGAGCGGTTGGACGTCGTCCGTAGTGCTCAACCTGGCCATCGGTCAGGGGGAGAACGCGCAGACGATCCTGAACATGGCGCGCTTCTACACAGCCCTGGCGACGGATGGCACGGCGTCGCGTCCGGAGATCGCGCGGCAGGCGCCCGATCGCAAGCGGATCTTCCAGCTGACCGATCAGCAGTTCGCGCAACTGCGAGCCGCGCTGGCCAACGTGGTGGAGAGCGGTACCGCGGCGCGCGCGAAGATTCAGGGCGTGGTGCTCGCCGGCAAGACCGGGACAGCCCAGAGCCGCAAGTTCGGCCCGAACGGGAAGGAGCTCAACTTCTCGTGGTTCGTGGGCTTCGCCCCGGCGGACGACCCCAAGATCGTCGTGGCCATGATGCTCGAGTACGTGCCCTTCCAGGGCGCCACGACCGCCACGCTCGTCTCGAAGATCATCGAGTCGTATCTCCACGTGAAGCCGGTCGTGGACATCGTCCCCTATTAGCCATCCGCCTGCGCGGGGGGGGGCGGGTAGAGTGGGCGCCCGGCCGCGTCGGTCGATAATTTCTGTCGATGCTGGTCGTCCGCGACGATTCCGAGAAGGCCCGACAATACGCGATCATGCGGCGCCGAGCCACGGCGCTGCTGGGCGTGTTCGCGCTGCTGTTTGTGGCGGTCACGGTGGTGATGCGCCTGTATCCCGGGCTTTCACCATTCTGGATGGGGCTTCTTCGCGCCACCGCTGAAGCGGCGATGGTCGGTGGAGTGGCGGACTGGTTCGCCGTGACCGCGCTGTTCCGACATCCGATGGGCATCCCCATTCCGCACACGGCGATCGTGGCGCAGCGCAAGGATCGGATCGGACGCAGCCTCGGCAATTTCGTCGGCAACAACTTCCTGGCGCGCGAGGTCATCGCGCGTCAGCTCCACGGGATGCGTCTGGGCGAGCGAGCGGCGCGATGGCTGTCGGAGCCGGAGCACCAGGCGCGCGTGGCCCGAGCGATCGCGAGCGGCGTGGCGCGCGCCGCCGACGCCATTCCCGACGCCGAGCTGCGGGTCTCCGTACAGGACACCGTCGTCCATCAGCTCCGGCGAGTGCACGTCGCCCCGCTGCTCGGCGACGTCCTCGCTCTCGCCACTACCGACGACCGCCACCAGGATTTCCTCGATCGGCTCGTCAAGCTCGTGACCCGCATCGTGGAGGACAACAAGGAGCTCATCCGCGTGCGCATCGCCGAGGAGAGCCCGTGGTGGGTGCCCGGCGCGATCGATGACAAGCTCTACCAGAAGATCGTCGCCGGCATCGAGCGGACGCTGGCCGAAGTCGCCGCCGACGACGCACATCCGCTGCGCGGACAGTTCGACAAGGCGCTGCGCGACTTCGTGGAGAAGCTGCATACGTCTCCCGAGACGATCGCCAGGGCCGAAGCCATGAAAGAGCGTCTGTTGGATCACCCGGCTGTGGCCGAGCTCACGGACGCCCTGCTGGGCGCGGCGCGAACTTCCCTCGCGCGGTACGCCGGTCCCGACTCTCCGAGCCCCGAACCGCTCGAGCGCGCGCTCGGCGCGATCGCCGAGCGTGTGGTGGGGAACGAGGCGCTGCTTCACGATGTAGATGAGTCGCTGGAGCGCCTGGTGCTGGGCGTTGTGGATCAGTACCGGCCGGAGGTGGCTGAACTGATCGCTCGAACGGTCGAAGGCTGGGACGCCAGCGATGCCTCGGCAAAGATCGAGGTTCAGATTGGCCGCGACCTGCAGTTCATTCGCATCAACGGCACCCTCGTCGGCGGTCTCGTCGGCATGCTGTTGTATCTCGTGTCGGTGCTCGTCCGTTGAGGGCCGATCGTCAACCCCAAGGAGGAGCTGTGATCCGCCGTTTCGTCGTTGCCGGGCTGCTGCTGCCCGGTCTGCTCGTCGCCCAGTCGCCGCAGGAGTACGCGGCACGCCGCCTGGCGCTCGAGGCCAGGATCCCCGACGGTGTCTTCATCGCGCTCGGAGCGCGCGAGCCCACGCAGGATTACCTGTCGTTCTATCAGTCTCCGTCTTTTTACTATCTGACGGGCTTCAAGGAGCCGGACGCTGCCCTCATCATGGTCAAGAAGGGGGGCCAGGTCGTGTCCTCGACGATGTTCGTCCAGCCCCGCGAGCCCAATCAGGAGGTGTGGACGGGGGTGCGGGCGGGAGTCGACGGCGTCGCCGCGCTCACCGGCATCAAGGGACGCTCGGCGGCCGACCTTCCCGCGGTGCTGGACTCGTTGAGCCGCAGTGGCACGCCCATGATGTTCGCGGGGGATTTTGGCCCGAACGAGAACGACGACGACGGCGTCGGGGCGAAGCGTTCCCCCGACGAGCAGATCGTGTACTTCATCCGGCGGCATCATCCCAACCTCAAGGTCACCGTGGTGAATCCGGTGATCGAGCAGCTCCGCGGCACCAAGAGCCCCGCGGAGCTCGATCTCATCCGTCAGGCGGCGGACATCACGGTACGCGCACAGAAGGAAGCGATCGCCGCGCTGCGGGACGGGATGAACGAGTTCGAGATCCAGGCGCTCATCGAATACACCTTTCGGCGCAATGGCGCGGATCGCCCGTCGTTCGCAACGATCGTCGGCTCCGGCCCCAACTCCACGACGTTGCACTATTCCGCCGACGACCGCTTCATCGGCCCGAACGACCTGGTGGTGATGGACATCGGCGCCTCGTACAAGGGCTACGCGGCGGACGTCACGCGAACGGTGCCGGCAAGCGGCCACTTCTCGCCGTCGCAGCGCGACATCTACAAGCTCGTGCGCGACGCGCAGGCCGCGGCTGAACGCCAGGCGGTGCTTGGCGCGCAGGCGCGGCTCATGAACGATTCGGCCAACGCGGTGCTGGCGGCGGGGCTGGCGCGCCTGCGGCTGATCGAATCGCCCGACGCGACCTACGACTGCAGCGGCGGACCGACGCCGCGCCAGTGCCCGCAGTATCGCATGTACTACATGCATGGCCTGGGGCACGGCATCGGGCTCGAGGTGCACGACCCGGA
>JALYXJ010000368.1 GCA_030947165.1 Gemmatimonadota bacterium | reverse complement strand
GGACGACACGCTGCGCTCAGGCCGACAATTTACGGCTAGCCCTTCTTCTTTGCGGCGTGCTTCTGCGCGACGTTCTTCTGAGGATCGTCCGACGGATTCACATAGTTGACGACGAACGGTCCCGTCGAGCTGACTTCGACCGTGGTCTTGCCCTTCGCCTGGGCAAAGTGGTGCATGTTCGCCGGGATCGCGCCGCTCTCCCCCTTCTTCATCGGCTTCATCGCCTTGCGATCCAGCTTGTCGCCCATGCCGTAGAGGAACGTCCCGGATTTCACGGTGACTTTCTCCTCGGTGGGATGGAAGTGTGCCGGGATGCGATAGCCGTTCGGCATCGCGAGGTCGAGCGTGAAGGGGCCGGCCTTGGTCGGGTCGCCGCTCACGACGGCGACCTTTGCGCCAGCCGGGAGGGAGGGTGGCGCCGGCCCCCAGCTCAGCTTGGCCGGCTTGGCCGCGTCGGTCTTCTGCGCCTGTGCCAGTGCGGCGTGCGTCGCAAACAGAGTGGCGGCGGCGGCGGCGAATCGAATGGTGCGAGCGAACATCGAGACCTCCAGGGAGGGATGAGCTCTCACGTCAGCCGTCGTTGCGACGGCCGATTGAATGTGCGCTGCCCATACCCGTTCGCAACCCCCTCGAAGTCGATGAACCCGCGGCGCGCATCGGTGCCCGTGAGCTTGACGCGCACTCGCTCGCCCACATCCATCCCCTCCTCGCCGCGCAGCACGCGCCCCTCGGCCGGGGGTGACAACAGGCGGACGTAGGTGCCGTCCTTGTTCACGCCGGTGACGATCGCGTCGAAGGTGCTGCCGATGCGATCGTGCAGCAGCAGCGCCGCCGCGGCCTTGCGCGCGATTCGTTCGACGCGATTCGCCGCGTTCTCGCGCTCCGTGCATTGCTTCGCGATCGCCGCGAGCTCGTCGTCCGAATAGGGCGCAGGGGCGCCGGCTGCGGCGGCTTTGACGAGACGCTGGGTCACCAGGTCGGCGTAGCGGCGGTTGGGTGCGGTGGCGTGCGAGTAGTCGCTGGCAGCGAGGCCGAAATGGCCCTCGTCATCGGTCGGCCCGGGCCGATCGAGCGCGTACTCGCCGGGACCGAGCAGCTTGACGATGGTGAGCGAGAGATCGGGAAAGCGCAACGGATCGGCGGCGCGACGCGCGCCGAGGAACGCACTGAGCGCCTTCGCGTCGGGCGTGGCGGGCAGCGTCGTCCCGAAGCCGGCCGCCACGGCCACAATCCGATCCCACCGCTTGGGCACGTGCACCACGCGACGAATGGCGGAGCGATTCTGCTCGGCGAGATACTGTGCGATCGCGACGTTGGCGGCGATCATGAAGTCCTCGATCAGGCTCTTCGCGCGATTCTTACGCGCCACCGTGATCGACTCGACCTTGCCATCCTTCGCTGCGGTCGTCGCTTCGATCGTGTCGAACTCCAGCGCGCCCGCTTGCTCACGCAACGTCTTGAGCAGGCTCGCGGCGCGGTCCTGCAGCCAGAGCTGCTCCTCGAGCCCTGGCGTCCGCGCGACGAGTGGCGGAACCGGACCACGCCCCTCGAGCCATGCGCCGACGGTGTCGTACGCGAGCTTGGCCTTGTTCGCCGCCAGCGCACGATAGACGTCGTGCGCGCGCGGAGTGCCGTCCGGTGCGAGCACGAGCTCGATGACGAGCACCAGCCGGTCGACGCGCTGATTGAGCGACGTGAGACCGGTGGACAGCGCCTCGGGCAGCATCGGGTAGACCGCGACGCCGGTGTAGACCGACGTGGCATTGGCCGCGGCGTGACGGTCAATCGCCGAGCCCTTGGGCACGAGCACATCCACGTCGGCGATACCGACGCGGACGCGGATCCCCCCGTCCGGCAGCAGCTCGGCGAACTCGATCTGGTCGAGGTCGCGCGATTCCGGGTTGTCGATCGAGCTCCAGAGCAGCGCGCGCAGGTCGCGGATGTCAGGCGGAATCGCCGGCGACGTGAGCGCCGAGAGCTCGCGTCGGGATGCGTCGTCGAGGTCCGGTGTGAATCCATTGTCTTGTAGCGCCTGGCGGGCGACGTCGTTCAGGTCGGTCATGGAGAGATCGGCGTGTGCAATCGGATTGGCGGCGCCTTGCAGGTGTCACCTAAAAACAGAATCCTGGACCCGAGGGAGAAGACACGAGACAGCGAGCTTCTTATGACAAGGCAAGTTCCACGCGCGCCAACACCAGCTTCTCGACAAGCGACCGAGGGCTGTGTCGTTGGTGAGCGTGGAATGGCGCCGGCAGTATCTCCTTCGCAGTTCGTCGTTCCTCGGTGGCTCTGTGTCCTCTGTAATGAAAGGCAAAAGGCTTTGAACCACCGAGAGCACAGAGAGCACAGAGTAGCAGCCGACGACGAGACCCCGCACAGTGTCGTCCTGAGCGAGCGAAGCGACCCAGCAACCACGCCGGCGCGATAGCGCTAGAGCGTCACCGGCGTCCGCTCCCGCCCAGAGCGCAACGCGGCCTCGACGACGGTGAGACTCGCGACCGCTTCCGCCACGCTTACCGGCGGCGGCGCCCCGGTTCGGATGGCGCACTCCACGCCGGCGTAAAACGCGGGATACGCGCCGGGCTCCGTGGGCTCGTGTCGGCGCTCCTCGGCCATGCCAAACCAGCCCCAGTGATCGCGCTCTTCCACCCCCCACGACGGGCCGCCTGGACGAGCCCCGGCGCGCAGGGCCGCTTCCTGTACGTCCAGCCCGTGCTTCACGTACGCGCCGCGGGTGCCCCACACGCTCATGCGCGCACCAGACTGCGCAGCCGCCATGCTCGTGTAGAGATGACTGCGCACGCCACTGGTGTGCAGCAGCGAGATGAACGCTTCGTCCTCCACATGCACGTCCGGGTGGCGCTTTTCCAGCTCCGCGTACACGGTCGTGACCGGCCCCCAGAGCACCAGGGCCTGATCGATCAGGTGGGTACCCAGGTCATAGACGACGCCCTCGGCCCGAGTGCCGGCGTCGGGGGTAATCCATCCGGGCTTCGGCGCCGCACGCCACCGCTCGAAGCGCGACTCGAAGCGCATCACGTCGCCGAATCTGCTCTCACGCAGGAGTCGCTGCACGGTGAGGAAGTCGCCGTCCCACCGCCGGTTCTGATACGGGATCGCCAGCCGCGATACACGCTCGGCGAGCGCGCCGATCGCGCGCGCCTCGTCGGCCGTGGGAGCGAATGGCTTGTCCACCACGACGTGCGCGCCGGACTCGAGCACCGCGTGCGCGAGTGGTACATGCGTGGCGTTCGGTGTGCTCACCACCACGAGGTCGAGCTGGGGCTTCATCGCCCAGAGCTCCACCGCGCTCGAGAGGACGTGCGCCTCGGGATACAGCCGCCCCACCTCGTGGCGGCGCTCGGCGTTGCGCGTCACGACCGCGGCGAGCCGCAGTCCCGCCGTGGCAGCGATCAGCGGCGCGTGAAAGCTGCCGCCTCCGAGCCCGAAGCCAACGAGACCGACTTCCAGCGCGCGCGTGCGCGGTGCATCCGTCATGAGGTCATCCGGTGTTGCGCAACCCCTGCGCGATGCCGCTCAGCGTCGTCGCCAGCACGGCGTCGATCCCTTCGCGCGCTGCCTTGTCGTCGGCCGGAAGCGCCCGCTTCCGCCGCATCAGTGCGATCTGGAGCAGCGAGAGCGGATCGACGTATGGATTGCGAAGCCCGATCGCCGACTGGAGTACCGGGTTGTCCCGCAGCAGGTACTCGCTTTCGCGGATGCGCAGCAGCGCGTCCACCGTGCGGGCGAACTCCTCCTCCAGCAGTCCGAGCAGCTCCAGGTCGCCGCCGAGCTGACGGACGTAGGTGCGTGCGATCTCCAGGTCGGTCTTGGCGCACACCATTTCGATCTTCCCCAGAAGGTCGTCGAAGAAGGGCCACCGCTTGGCCATCTGCCGGAGTGTCGCCAGGCCGTCTGGCGTGGCGATCGCTTCGCTCAGCGCCGTACCGGCGCCGAGCCAGCCGGTGAGCATGAGCCGGATCTGCGTCCAGCCGAAGCCCCACGGGATGGCGCGAATGCCACCGATGCCGGGTGCGGCTCCGGGTCGATACGCCGGACGCGAGCCGAATCGCGCGTCGGCCAGCTCGTCGATCGGCGTCGCGATGCGAAACAGGGTGAAGAGCGCGTCGTGGTCGTGCACGAGATCGCGATACACGGCCAACCCGCGCGCCGACATCGCGCTCATCGCCCGGCGGAACTCCGTCATCTCCTCCGCGGTGATCGATTCCGGCCACCGGTTGAACTCCTGGAGCAGCACCCCCGCGAGGGTGACCTCGAGGGTGCGCTCGGCCACCGAGAGGAGGCCGAACTGCTGGGAGATGATCTCGCCCTGCTCCGTGATCTTGAGGCGGCCGTTGACCGTATGCGGGGGCAGTGCCGCGAGCGCGCGCGACACCGGCGAGCCGCCGCCGCGACCCACGCTTCCACCACGGCCGTGAAACAGCCGCAGCTCCACGCCGGCGTCGCGAAAGAGCGACGCGAGCGCTTCCTGTCCCTGGTACAGCGCCCATGACGACGCCACGATCCCGGCATCCTTCCCCGAGTCGGAGTAGCCGATCATCACTTCCTGCCGATTGCCGCGCGCAGCGAGCTGCCGGCGATAGACCGGATCGCTCAACAGGGAGCGCATCACCGCCGGTGCGTGCTGGAGGTCGTCGAGCGTCTCGAACAGTGGCACTACGTCGATCGACGACACCGGCGGTTCCGCGGCGAGATCCACGAGGCCCACTTCGCGCCCGAGGAGCAGCACGCGCAGGAGATCCTCGGCGCTCGTCGTCATCGACACGATGTAGGTGCAAGCGGCGGCCTCGCCGAGCTCCTCCTGGATCGTGCGCACGGCATGGAAGGTGTCGAGCACGCGCGTGGTGGGCTCGGCGAGCTTGCTGTGCGCGCCCACGAGCGGGCGGCGTCCGGTCAGCTCGCGGCGCAGCGCTGCGCCATCGAATGGGGCAAGGCCGAGCTGCGACGCCACATCGGCGAGCGCCGCGGTGTGATTGTCGGCGTGATCGCGGATGTCCATGAGAAAGCCATGCAGCCCGTGCGCGCGCACCGACGCGAGCAGCGGGTCGATCGTCGTGCGACTCGCATGCTCGGCACCGGCACCCGTGACGTTCTCGCGCACGAGCTCGAGATCCTGCGTCAGCTCCTTCGACGAGCGATACGCCGCCGGCTCGTGCGCCACCCTGCCCGCGTCGCGCGCCGCGGTGAGCCGTCGCGTCGCCTCCACGCGCGCCGATATGAAGCTGAGCTTGAGCCGGAGTGGCTCGTCGGCGTTCCGCCGGCGGTTCGCTTCCCACACGTGGGGCAGCAGCGGCTTGTCGGCCTCCAGCGAGGCTTCGAGCGCTGGGGTCGGTGGGGCGAACTTGGCGGACACCGACAACCGCTCCACGAGATCGGCCAGCGCGGCATGATAGCGCCCGAGGATCGCGTAGCTCGCGCGGCGCGCGGTGGCGACGGTGACGTCCGGGGTGACGAAGGGATTGCCGTCACGGTCGCCGCCGACCCAGTTACCCATTCGCAGTGGCACGATCTGGTGCATCGTCCTGGACGCCCCCCCGAACTCCTCCTCGAAGGCGCGCACGAGCGCGTCGCGAGCGCGCGCACTGGCGTCGAGCAGGCGGGTCTCGAGATACCACAGCACCGTGCTCACCTCGTCCTTCACCGACGGGCGGTCCTGTCGCACCTCGGCGGTGACCCACAGCAGCTCGACCTCGCCGTCCAGCGCTTCCTCGATGGTGTGGCGCTCGGCATCCGGTGCGGTCTCGCGCGCGAGCAATGCGTCGGCCACGCGGCCCTGGAGGGCGAGGAGCGTGCGGCGGGTCGACTCGGTCGGATGCGCGGTGAGCACGGGACGGACGTCGAGCCCGAGCATGGCGCGCTCCACCTCGGGCGCGTTGTGCCCCTCGCGCCGCAGCGCCTGCATCGTCCACCGCGCCGACGCCGGCTGCGGCTCGGCGTGATCGCGTGTCCGATACTCGCGGGCGCGGCGAACGCGGTGCACCTGCTCGGCGGTGTTGATGAGCAGAAAGAAGAGGGTGAAGGCACGGGCCGTCACGGCACTGAGCTCGAGCGAGAGTCCCTGCACCTGTTCCAGCAGCTCGTCGAGGGACGCGGCGCCGGGATCCCCGTGGCGGCGGGCCCGGCAGGCTCGGCGCAGGCGTTCGATCGTGTCGAACGCCTCCTCACCCTCGAGGCGCCTGATCACCCGGCCCAGCGATGCGGCCAGCCATCGCACGTCCTCGTGGAGGGGGACGTCCTCGCGCCGGACGGTCGTGCCGGGGAGAGCGGAGAGGGTGAGTGGGGTGTGGGTCATTGTTCGAGGGAACATCGCCACTGACACGCGGCGTGCAAGGGTAACGGCCACACCAGTACACGGGTACGTCGTACCGGGTGCCAGGACTGGCATCCAATCCCCTGTGATTCGGGGTCGCCCTTGGAAAGTAGGCCGCCTGGCGGAGTTCTCGGCCGAGCGGCGACGGTCAGTGAATGCTCCCGCGGAGAGGGGCCCACGAGTCACTGGAGCCAGTATGCAATTCCACGTACCCGGTACGACGTACTCGGGTACAGCAGTGGCCGTCGACTCGTATTAGTACGCAGAAACTACATATGCGAAGCCCATTGCGCGCGATCCAACTGTCGTCCTATCATGCCGACGCACCACTTCACTCCGCACAGGAATCGGTCACGTGATCTCCACGTCGTTCGTACTTCTTCCGCTCGTCGTCTCCGTATCCCTTACGGAGGTTATTGGCATGCGAGAGGGTACGACGGCCTAGCAGCATCGACCGCGACCCCTCTCGTCACGGAGAGGGAATCGCGCGCTTCTCGATC
>JALYXJ010000367.1 GCA_030947165.1 Gemmatimonadota bacterium | reverse complement strand
GGTCGCCGTCGGGCCCTCGCTGTTGGGCACTTCGCGCCGGGGGCGCAAGCGGGCGCGGAGACAGATCGAAATCAACTACCAAGGAGCAAGATCATGAGAAAGGTGACTCTCGGCCTGAGCAGTAAGGGGCATTTGGCCGGCTGTAAGGACTCGGAGCCGCAAGTCTCCTCCATTCGCCCGATGTGGGATCACGCGGCGTAGCTGATCATCAGTCCACACATGCTTTCCACCGGCTCCCCCATCATCGACGCCGAGGCCGCGTTTGACCGCGCCAACCGGGAGCGGCTCCGTGCGGCGGTGCGCCGTGCGCTGCGTCGCGGCGGTCCCGGCCGCCTTCGTGTCTACGACGAGCGCGCGCGGACGCAGCCGAGGTTCGCGCGGCGGCGCGAGATCCCGCTGGGGCAGATCCGGGGAACCGTCGAGCCGTTTCGCGCAGCAATGTTCGACTGCGCCTTCCGCCCCACCCCAAGCGCCCGCCGGCGCTGGCAACGCGTCTGGCTGGCCGAGGCCCGCGGGGCGGTGCTGCCGCCGATCACGGTCGTGGCCGTCGGCGATGGCTATGCGGTGCGCGATGGGCATCACCGCGTGTCGGTGGCACGGGCGCGTGGTGCGCAGACCATCGACGCCGAGGTAGAGGGCGCGGTCAGGACGCTGTAGCGAGCAGCGAGGCTCCGCTGTTGGGATCGAAAAGGGTGCACCGCGCCTCTCCTACGCCCATGCAGATTCTCGTGAGAAGTCTCGGCTGCTCGAGCCGTGCCTGCAGGAGCTGACCGACACGTACGGCAAAAACGCGCACTACGCCGGGCGTGAGGGATCGGAGGTCGGCTATCGGGCGAAGGTCACGCCGCCCCATCAGAATGTGCGGATGAGCTCCGCGATCGGCGGTCGGACCCGGCGCTCTGCACCGGTGTCGGCAATCGGGCGGCCCGGGACGCAGGTGTTCGAGTGATCTGTTCTGCAATGAGGGCGATCGGCCTTGCGAGCTGCGCGCTGGTCCCGAGTCGGCGGCCGTGATGGCGCGAGTCGTGACCGAGTGCGCATCTCACGAGCACCCGTTCGGCGTCGACTTCCTGTGGGATGCCAAGTGTGCGCTCGCGGTCGCGGTGGCCACTGGCGCGAGCTTCATGCGCGAGGTTCTCACCGGAGCGTGGGAGTCAGACATGGGCCTGTGGCAGGGAGAAGCGGCTCACATCTGCGCGAACGCCGCCGTCTCGACGCGGACGAGATCGCAATCATGATGAACATCACACCTGAATTCGCCTCGCGATCGGGCGTCGCGATCCGGCTCAGGCGGCCCGCTCGGCCGTCGTTTCGAGCCTGGCCGACACGATCCTGGTGTCGGGGCCGATGGCCGGGGCTGACCCTGGACGGGCCGTGCTCGAAGAGGTCCGTGCAGCGGTGCCGCCCGAGGCCCCGGTCCTGCTGAATACAGGCGCCCGAGCGGATACGATCGCTGAATATCTGCAGATCGCCGACGGCTGCATCGTGGGAAGTGACCTGGACTGACACCTCAGGTCAGAAAGAATGAGAGAGATGGATATCAGGCCACAATCGACAAGCATGCCGACACTGTTCACCCGTAACGCCACCGGGCTTGTACCGGAGCTGAGCGCCTTCGACGAAACGCTGCGGTCCGCGTGAGCGGCCTGCGCTTGACGCCGGTTGCCGGTGCCGACCGCCTGGCCGAGCTGCATGCAGCTGAACTGCCACAGAAGAACGAGCTGTGCGGCGCGTTCTGGGGCACGCTCGCGTTGCGTGCGGCTGAGATCACGGCGGCCGGCGAGCCGATCGACCAGGACGCGGTCGGCCTGGCAGCGGCCAGCGTTCTGTCGGCGGGCCCGTCCGACGATCTGCCACCGGGAGAGGCGGGTCGAACTGACTACCGTGTGTCCTTTCCCACGGTTGAGGATTCCGCCCTCTCCGGCACACCGGTGGACGGACTGGTCAGGGCGCTCCATTCCCTGTCCTCCGGCAGCCTCACGGTCCTGCCCGTCGCGGGACCATGGACGCCCGAGTCCGTGGACGTGGTACTCGACGCCGCGGCGGCGTGCAAACAGCCCTGCACGCCGATCGCGAACCTCGCCACACGACATCTATGGGGAAGCCGCCCTTCGCCGGCCGCGCTGCTGGGCTACCTGATTTTGGGCGAGCCAGATCTTGGACCTCCACCCGATTGGGACGTTGGTCACTTCGTGGGATTGCTGGGTGCCGTCCAGGGACCGCGTGGGACGCTCGTGATCGTGGCCGATACCTACCGCTCGCTGGGATGGGAAGGGGTTCACCTGCAACCGGTGCCACGCATGGCAGATGCACTCGCCCGGAAGGGCTCGGGCCGCCCTTCCGGCGTGCTGCTCGTCGCCTCGTCGGATGACGCGCCGGAGATTGAACGGCGGGTGCGGGGCGCCGGGCTCGAGATCAGCACATGGGACAACGGGACGCCTGACTCGGCCGACCGCCGGTGAAGGGCACACGGCTCACCGGCTTCCTGTACTGCGATCTCGCGGGGATCGTTCGCGGTCGCCTGCTTCCGTCGGCCAACGTGGAGCAGCGGCTCGCCAGCGGCGCGGGGTGGGTGCCCGCCAACCTGTCGCTCACTCCCTTCGGCGCGCTCGCCGAACTCGACCCTCACGGCCCGACCGGTGACGTGCGGCTTGCTCCCGATCCTGGCAGTCGCGTGAACGTGGAGCTTGGCGAGGATGTACCGCCGCTCGATTTCTTCCTGTGCGATGTCGTCGGTACTGACGGTCGCTCCTGGGAGTGCTGTCCCCGCACGTTTTTGTCGGCCGCACTTGAGGACCTCGAGCGCGAGGCCGGCATCCGGCTGCTGGCAACGTTCGAGCACGAGTTCCAGTTCGTCGACGACAGTCCACCGGCGCTCCCGTTCTCGCTGACGGCGCACCGCCGAGTGGAGCCGTTCGGCACCTTGGTGATGGGCGCGCTCGAGCAGGCGGGCGTCGAGCCGGAGTTCTTCTTCCCGGAGTATGGAAGCCACCAGTTCGAGATCCCCTGCGCGCCCGCCGAGGGAGTGGGGGCGGCAGACCGCAGCGTCATCGTCAAGGAGGTCATCCGGGAGGTGGCGAGGCTGACGGGAAGGCACGCGACGTTCGCCGCTCTACGAGGCGAGGACGCCATCGGAAACGGATCTCACATCCACTTCAGCTTCCTCGACCGCGACGGTGGGCCCGCGATGTACGACGCGTCGCGCCCGGGGCGGCTCAGCGGGGTCGCCGCGCATTTCGCCGCCGGCGTGCTCCAGCACGCCCCGGCGCTGTCGGCGTTCGTCACGCCCGGCGCGACCTCGTTCCTGCGGCTGGCGCCGCACCGCTGGAGCGTCGGCGCGGCCTGCATCGGCGAGCGCAACCGGGAGACGCTGCTGCGAATCTCGCCGGTGGTGGAGATGCGCGGGCACGACCCGGCTCCTCAGCACAATCTCGAGTTCCGTGCTGCCGACGCGACCGCCTGTCCATACCTCGCCCTCGGCGCGATCGTGCACGCCGGATTGGACGGGGTGCGACAGGGTATGGAATGTCCGCCGATCCTCGACCGCGATCCGTCCAGTCTGTCCAGCGCGGAGATGGCGCACTACGGCGTCGCGACCATGCCCACCTCGCTCGGTGACGCGCTGGAGTGCCTGCACAAGGACGAAACCGCGCGCGGATGGTTGTCACCGTTGCTCTACGCGACATACATGGCGGTGAAGCGGGCCGAGCTCTCCCTCACGGAGGGGCTGGACCATGACGCGATCTGCAGGCGGTATGCCGCCGTGTACTGAGGTGCTCGATCTGCTCCTCGCGGAGCTCCAGAACGAGCTCCCCGGAGCGCTGGAGCTGCGGCAGCGGATCCACGCCGCGCCCGAGCTCGCGCACCGCGAGGAGGCCACCGCCACGGCGATCGCCGATGCGCTGGGAGTGGAGGTGACCAGGGCCGCCGGGACGGGCGTGATTGCCCGCATAGCCGGCGAGGGTCGCGCGGTCGCCGTGAGGGCAGAGCTCGACGGCCTGCCCGTCGAGGAGCGCACCGGCGCCAGGTACGCGGCTCACAACGGAGCGATGCACGCCTGTGGTCACGACGTGCACGCCGCCGCCCTCGTCGCGCTCGTGCGCGCGGCGCTGGTGGTGCAGGACCGCCTCCCGGCTCCGCTCATGGGCGTCTTTCAGCCGAGCGAGGAGGCCTACCCCTCGGGAGCGCGGCTGCTCGTCGAGGAGGGGAGGCTCGACGGCGCTGTCCGCGCGATCGTCGGCGTTCACGTCCATCCGGACCTGCCGTGGGGCTCGCTGTCGATCGGCCCGGGGGCGATCAATGCGGCCTGCGACAGCGTGGAGATCATGGTCGAAGGCCAGGCCGCGCATGGCGCAT